>JAPLJQ010000319.1 GCA_026388495.1 Deltaproteobacteria bacterium
GTTCCTATGGAGTAGGCGTCCGCTCCTGGAAGAAAGTGATAGAAGGGTTTCTTCTCAATCGGATCGACGTGGACGGAAACTGGGCGTCCGTAAACGAGGCTGCGAAGTTCCCCGTTGACGTTTATGCGTGTGCGGCACTGGCCCCGCTGACCGCTTTTGATAACGCAGCCGTGGGCGCACAGCAGGCATTTGACGACGTTGTCTTTGTGCAGGGAAACCCAGTACCGCGCTCCGGGAGCTGAACGGACGAGTTCATCCGTGTAGCTGCCCCCATAGGCAAGGCCTGAATACGCACCGGGGAGAAACCCCTGCCGGAATGGATCGGCCAGGATGATACCCGCACCGCCGAGTATCGGGGCAAGCCTTGCTGCGATTGATAAAAACTCACGTCTTGAGATCATGACCTCATGCCACTCGAATCACTTCACGCGACAATAAAAAACTTTAATTGTCATTCCTGCCCCCGACAAGTACTTTCGAGGACAGGCTCCAGCGGGAATCCAGCAACCCTATAGTCATTCCGTGCTTGACCCGGAATCCAGTCTTGTTTTGGATCCCGGCTTTCGAGATTGTGTCGTAATTCTCTTTTTTGTCATTTCGAGAAGTTCCTGTCATTTCGACCGAAGGGAGAAATCTTAATGATTAATAGAATTAACATATTAAGATTCCTCACGTTCGTTCGGAATGACATTTTCCCCTATTGTGACACAGTCTCTTCGTGGGGATGACAGGGTTTTTGATTTTTTACAACTTCATTGTATTCAAGTATAAGAGAAATGAGGATAACAAGTCAATGGGAAGAAAAAATACCCATTGACACCTGCCTGCCGAAGTAATACCGCTACCGGTAATACTTACCGGAGGTATGATCATGAGAGTCACAACAAAAGGTCAAGTAACAATTCCTCAACACATTCGTGTTAAATTAGGGATAACCCCTGCCGGATTTCTACATAAGTGCACAGGCTGCAGTCCTTAATTTAGACTTAATTACAAGAGATGTGTCCAGATATCGATCATGTTTTCCAACTGTAAAATTAATAACCCCTTAGTCATTTTAAGTAATATGCATAGGACAGCCTCATGCCCACCCGCCCCACATTTTACAATGCCTGATAAATGATGTATGGAGGTGTCTGATGAGAAAATTCATTCCGACATTTTTTATCATTCTTGTGGCATTCTCATTAACCCTGGGGATGCCGGATGCCTCTGCCCGTGGTAAGGGATCATCGGCAAGATACAAATCGTTCAGGGGCGCAAAGGCGATCGACGGCGACACCTTTTTTTATAAAGGAAAGCGATTTCGCATTCAGCAGTATAACGCGCCGGAATTGGGCGAGCCGGGCGCCCGTCAGGCGACACGGGATTTGCAGCGAAAAATCGATTCGGGCCGTTACGGGTGGAAACCGGTCGCGAAAGACGTTTACGGGCGGACGGTTGTAAAAGAACGTAAGAAGCGTTAGTAAAAACAACTATTTTGTAACGTAAACAAGGAGAGGTTAAATGGAATTACCGAAAAAAGGGGAAGAGGCGCCGCTTACCAGGATCAGGGAAATCTGTGAGGAATACGGCCTGAAGGATCTCTGGGTCAAAATTGAGAAAGACCCGCCGCCAAGACCGTTCAAGAGCGACGGATGCTCCCTGTGGTTTGATTCATGGGGTGGGAAATGTCTGTACCCGGCGTGTTTTCTTCACGATTTGAAATACTGGGCGGGATATCCCGGCGAGGATGTGGACAGGCTGATTGCCGACGCGGAGTTGATGATTGACGTTGCCCGCATCACCGGTGGAACGGGTATGGCGGAGACCATGTTCCACGGCGTACGGATAGGGGGGCACGAGATATTCAAGCAGTCTTTCTCGTGGGGTTTCGGGCGCGCTTAGAGAAACGCGTTTATATATGCGGGTCGGAGATCATATCGTTTGCTGTGCCTCTGTTTTAGCGGGCACGAAAAAAAGCGCCAGAGTGATCCCGAATATGGTCAATCCGGTACACAGAATGAAGGTCAGGGTAAACCCGATATGGTCGGAAAGCAATCCGCCTGCGGTGGGGCCGATGATCCATCCGAGGCTCCATGTCGTGTTGTAGATCCCCATGGCTTTTCCCCGATTTTCCCCGGTCACGAGATCGGCGATCAGCGCCGTCGTAGAGGTTCCCATGGCGGCCCAGGCCATGCCCTCGGCCATCTGGACGATGAGCAGCGGAATATAGCTTCTGCTCACGGCGTAACCCAGAAAGACGAAAGCGAATATGGCCATGGAAAAAAGGAGGACCTTTTTACGTCCGAAACGGTCGGCGATTGCCCCTGCAAAAGGAGAGCAGATCGCCCCCGCCGTGGCGCCGGAGGTGTAGAGAAAACCGATCTGGCTTTTCGTCAGCCCGATTTCGGCCATATAGATGGATATGATGGAATAGACGACGCCCGTGCAGATCATGAAGGGAAATACGGCCAGGCAAACGAGATAGAGTTCTTTTTTCTGCATAATCATGTTCCTTTCCAAGAAGACAGGATTCTGATAGATTGACGTACCGGAGTTCAATCATCATACACCAGTGAGAAAGTTTTTCAAATGAAGAGATTCGGCGGGACCGTGACGTTTATTACAGGCGCCTCCTCGGGCATTGGGGCGGCCTTGGCTCTGGAGATCGCACGCCAGGGCGGTGACGTCGTTCTGATGGCGCGCCGCAAGGAGCGGTTGCAGGAACTTGCCCGCGAGATAGAATCGACAGGAAGGAGGGCGCTGGCGATTTCAGGCGATGTGGCCAACGACGGGGATATTGAACTGGCGGTTAAAAAAACAAACGCCGAATTCGGGCGGATCGATTACGTCGTTGCCAACGCGGGATTCGGCGTTGCGGGACGATTCGAAAAGCTGACGATAGAGGACTTCCGGCGGCAGTTTGAAACGAACATCTTCGGTGTGTTGAGAACCGTTTACGCAACCCGGGAGAACCTCATCGCGTCCAGCGGGTGCCTCGGGATCATCGGCAGTGTCAACGGCTATATCGCTACTCCGCGCCTTTCCCCTTACGCCATGAGCAAATTCGCCGTTCACGGGCTTGCCGGGTCCCTTCGGTATGAATTCCGGCCTCATGGTGTCGGGGTGGTTCTCATCGTACCGGGTTTTGTGCAGACGGAGATCCACCAGGTCGATAAAATGGGCGTTTACCATCCTGAAATGAAGGACAGTGTACCCCCCTGGCTGAGGATGCCGGCGGAAAAGGCGGCGCGGCAGATTGCGGACGCCATTTACAGGCGCAAGCGGATCAAGGTGATAACGGGTCATGGCGTCGTCGCCGTCTTCCTCCAGCGCCACTGCCCGGGGCTTCTGTCCGCCGTCACGTATCCCCTGAGTAGATAGGGCCCGCTGGGTTAGAGAAATTGGCATCATGAAATACATTAAAATATCCGGCATCCTGATCATATTCCTGCTATTTTTGCCGTTGCAGGGTTTCAGCCTGGACAGGCATGCCGTCCCCCCGACCTCTTTTAAAGAGGTGGCGGATTATGTTAAAAAGCACCAGCGCCTGCCGGATAACTTTATTACCAAGAAGGACGCAAGGAGACTGGGATGGGATCCCTCCCGGGGAAATCTCCGGGATGTTGCGCCGGGAAAAAGCATCGGGGGCGATGTGTTCCGTAACAGGGAGAAAAAGCTCCCGGAAAAGAAGGGCCGTGTCTGGTATGAGGCGGATATCCATTACAACGGGGGCAAGCGGGGAAAAGACCGGATCATATTTTCAAACGATGGGTTGATTTATAAGACGGAAGATCATTACAGGACGTTTTCAAGAATGATGGATTCGTAAAAAGTCGTAAAATACCCGTCATGTCATTTCGACCGCAGGGAGAAATCTTAAAATGATTAAAGATTTCTCGTCGCTTTGCTCCTCGAAATGACAAAATTAGACTTTTTACGGGTTCGTCAAGGATAGACTGATGCGAGAAATTGTCTTCGATGCCTCACACATAGAGAGCCTTGATCAACTTCATGCCGAGCTTGCCCGCAGGCTCGATTTCCCTGCCCATTACGGGCGGAACCTGGATGCTCTTTACGATTGCCTGGCTGGAGAGATTTCATTGCCTCTCAAAATCATCTGGAAAAATTACCGCCTGACCCAATCGACGTTAGGAAAAGACATTGCGGAGGTATTGAAGGTCATGGAGGATTTCTCCCGCGAGGAACCGGATTTTAATGTCGAAATAGAATAATTTAATAGAGGAATCCACTTTATGAGTTATATGACCGCTGTTTTGATTTTTGTAGCCGGCGTTTTCGCCGGTGGACTTCTCGTGTATCTGGCGGCCAGGTTGAAAATCAGTCAAGCCGCAGAAAAAGCCAGGATGGAGGGAGAAACGGAACGCTCCGCTCTTACAGAGAGGCTCAAAAGCAGGGACGACCAGTTACAGGAGATGAGAGCCGCCATCGGGAAGGCAGGCGGAGAGATTTCCGCGCTCCGTGAGGATCTGAGATTGCAGTCGGACAGGCGTTCTGCGGCGGAAGAAAAAAATACAAGGATACCGGAGCTTGAATCAGCCGTTACGGTAAAAGAGGAGAGAATCGCGGCGCTGCTTTCGGAAAATGGGGACCTGAAGACAAAGCTGTCCGAAATAGAGACAAGATTGACGGAAGAGCGAAAAGCCGTTGAAGAAAAACTCCTGCTCCTCAATGAAGCGGAAGGAAAATTGTCCGATGCCTTCAAGGCGTTGTCTGTTGACGCCCTGAAAAGCAGCAACCAGTCCTTCCTGGAACTGGCGAAAGAAACCCTGGGAAAATATCAGGAAATGGCGCGAAGCGATCTCCAGACACGCCAGACTGCCATCGATGAGCTGGTCAAACCCCTGAAGGAATCGCTGGAGAAGGTGGATGGCCGGATTCGTGAGATTGAAAACGCCCGCACGTCGGCTTATGTCTCTTTAACAGAACAGATCAAGTCACTTTCATTGTCTCAGAACCAGCTTCAAATGGAGACGACCAACCTTGTCCGGGCTTTGCGTGCGCCCGTCGTCCGCGGAAGATGGGGAGAAATCCAGCTCCAACGGGTGGTGGAAATGGCAGGCATGGTCGAATACTGCGATTTCTCCCAGCAGGAATCCGTTACCACGGAAAATGGCCGCCAGCGTCCCGATATGATCGTCAGACTCCCCAACGACAAGAACATTGTGATCGATGCCAAGGCCCCTTTGCAGGCCTACCTGGAGGCGTTGGAAGCGCCGGATGAGACTGTCCGCGTGGCGAAACTGAAAGAACATGCCCGTCATATACGGAATCATCTGACCAGCCTGGGATCAAAGTCATACTGGGATCAATTCAAACCCACTCCGGAGTTTGCCGTGCTGTTCCTTCCCGGTGAAACCTTTTTCAGCGCCGCCCTCGAACAGGACCCGTCCCTGATTGAATTCGGCGTTGATCAACGGGTTATCCTGGCCACGCCGACGACGCTGATCGCCCTGCTGAAAGCCGTCGCCTATGGCTGGCGTCATGAAAAACTTGCGGAAAACGCCGAGGAGATCAGCAAGCTCGGCAAAACATTGTACGACCGGATCAGCATTCTTGCGGGGTATTTTTCCGATATGGGGAAAGGCCTGGATCGAACGGTGGATCTTTACAACAAGGCGGTCGGCTCTCTGGAGGGAAGGGTTCTCGTCACGGCCCGCAAGTTCAAGGAACTCGGCGCATCCACCGGGGACGATATAGAAACCCTCGATAATATTGACCGCTCAACCCGTGCGCTCCAATCGCCGGAAATGTCCGCCGATCAGGCGAAGGAGGATGATCCTCATCTTTAAATCCTTGACTATTTAAAAAATCGGTGTATTGTTCGCAACATAGCGTCGTTAGTTCCATCATGTGTTTATCTTTTCCCAACCAGAGAGGAGGACCTTGTGGCAACAACCGAAACCTACGCACCCAACCGCCTGTACACCATCCTCCTGTCAGAACTTCATCATTGCTATGAATAATCTGAAACAGACCATCGAGGTTACGCCGGCCGCGGCGAAGTCGTGTCGAGCTGAACATGAAAATATGGTCGGGGATTTTCAGTTACAAACCTTCGCTATTTTAGAACATTTTACACGGTCTATTCAGATAGGAAGCCGGAGATTCGCCAGATCGGATCTGGCGAATTGGGGGGAGGTAGAATTCGCCACTCTCAATCTGGTGTTTTGGATGACATGTCGCTGGCCGCAGCGACAGAGGAAAAACCGGGCAAAATCCTCGCATGAAAATCGAGGGTATGCTCGTAAAATGCTAAATATA
>JAPLJQ010000100.1 GCA_026388495.1 Deltaproteobacteria bacterium
ATCGCTGCCTCCTCTTCTTAAATCAATAAGAAAAACAGACAGATGATGACTAATAACTCTTTATCTGTCAAACATCAGTTTGGTACGTATAGCAGGAAGTTTTCAGTGACCGTGGTTCGCCGCAATTATTATCCCTGATGCAATTGATTCCCTACCATCATAAGAGGAAAAGATGATGAGGAAATTGGGGCCAGCCACATAAAAAATCATCACCTGAATAGATCGGCATGTGTGCCGGTGCGTTCAAAGATAATGCGGATGCTATCTAATTGATAAGGCATTGCTTTTTCACGGTGGGAGTATATGAAGAAGGATTAAGATTTCTCACTTCGTTCGAAATGACAATACGTAACCGAATTTATGAACCACTTACTGCTAAGATTCCTTGCCGCTCAACTGGCCGCAGGCCGCAAGGATGTCGCTGCCTTTACTTGCCCTCACAACGGCGGTGTAACGATGCCTCATCAGGATCTGCTGAAAAACCGAGACAGCTTCCTGTGACGGCGTTCTGAAGAGAGATCCGGGGAATTCATTAAAGGCGATCAGGTTTAGTTTGCATCGAGTGCCTTTCAGGAGACGGGCCAGCTTTTCCGCATCTTCCGGGGCATCGTTTATACCTGCCATCAGGATATATTCAAAGGTGAGCATTCTCCGCCCCGGCATGGGGTAGTTCCGGCAAGCGGCAAGGAGTGTTTCAAGAGGATAGGCCCTGTTGATGGGCATCAGCTCGCTTCTTCTTTTATTATCCGGCGCATTCAGGGAGATGGCGAGGTTGACGCAGATGTCTTTTCCCAGTTGTTCGATCATGGGCGCATCCCCGCAGGTGGATACGGTGACTTTTCTGTTTGAAAAACCGAGGCCGAAATCGGAGGTCATGATCCTGATGGCCCGGATGGTATTTTCATAATTGGCAAGGGGTTCTCCCATCCCCATCATCACGATGTTTTTAATGTTTGTTCCTTCCGGGGTATTGAACCGGAGCCGGGTGATCTGGCCGGTGATCTCCGAGGGGAGGAGATTTCTCTTGAATCCCTGCTTTCCCGTGAGACAGAAGGTACAGCCCATCTGACATCCCGCCTGGGTGGAAACACAAACCGTCCAGTGATTCTTTCCGGGGATGAGAACGCTTTCGATCAAAAGGCCGTCATCGAGCCTGAACAGAACCTTTTTTGTCCCGTCTGCGGAGGTCTGAATTTTTTCAATGTCAGGCTGTCCGATTCTTGCGATATCGTTTAATGCGGTCCTGAAATCTTTTGACAGGGTCGTCATTTCCTCAAAAGATTCGGCGCCATGCTGATAAAGCCACTTCATGATCTGCCTTGCCCGGTACGTTTCCTTGCCCAAAGGTGCGATGCAGGTCTCGATTTCGGATAGATACAGGTCTTTGAGGTTCGGTTTATCCGTGTAAAGTGTTTTGGAGATTTTCGGCAATGGCATTGATAAAGGCTTCCGTATAAACTTTTTTATTGTTTGGGTTCGGGTCCGCGACAAGCAAAAGATCGCCGGTCATGATTCCGGACTCCACTGTTGCAATGGCTGATTCTTCGAGTGTTTCTGCGAAGGCGACGACTTCCGGCGATTCGTCCAGTTCGCCCCGCTTGCGGAGACACCCCGACCAGGCGAAGATGATGGCCATGGGGTTTGTGGATGTTTCTTCTCCTTCGAGATACTTGTAATAGTGTTTCTGGACGGTACCGTGGGCGGCTTCATATTCGAAATACCCCTGGGGCGAGACCAGAACGGAGGTCATCATGGCGAGACTTCCGTTTGCCGATGCGATCATGTCGGACATGACATCGCCGTCGTAGTTTTTAAGCGCCCAGAGGAGCCCCCCTTCAGATTTGATGATTCTTGCCGCGGCGTCGTCAATAAGGGTGAAAAAGTAGGAAAGACCAGCCCGGGCAAAGCTCTCCCTCCAGCTCTTTTCGAATTCCTCATCGAATATATCTCTGAACCGGGCGTCATAGACCTTGGAGATGGTGTCTTTGGTACTGAACCACAGATCGATTTTCTGATCGATGGCGAATGTGAAGCATGCCTTTGCGAAACTTCTGATAGATTCATCGGTGTTGTGAATACCCTGGATGATACCGGGGCCTGAAAATTCCTTGATGGTCTGTCTGATCTGCGGCCCCCCTTCGTCGGGGGTGAAGACGATTTCCGCCTTCCCGGGGCCGGTGATGCGCATTTCTGTATTGCTGTAGACGTCGCCGTAGGCATGTCTGCCGATGGTAATGGGCTTCTTCCATGTGGAAACGGAAGGCCGGATGTTTTTTACAAA
>JAPLJQ010000422.1 GCA_026388495.1 Deltaproteobacteria bacterium
CCATCCTTGGCGGAAAGCCAATGCCGAGGCTGCAAAAGCTATCACAACAATCACTGCAAATAATGTCATTACTAATTTTTTCATGTTTATAACCTGCTTGCGTGTCAGGTTCATCATAATCAATGTGTTTTTCTCGATCTTTGAGGAAAAGGCATACGGTAGGATTCCACAGACAAATGAATTTACCGCATTTATTGAAAAGACAAGTTGAAGAGGTGAAAATCAACAGCGGAGAGGCATGGATGTAAAGGGAATATTGGAATAAAAAGATTCAGGGCCGGCATTGAAGATCTTCAGCGAATACGATATCCGCTGATCTGGAGATATCGCATCTATGATTACGGTGTCAAAGTGGTTTTGTGAGATGAGGGAATGGGAGAAACAGTTCTTATGGACACATCCCTGCTTGCTTTGACTCTGCGTAAAATGCCCTCCATGCGACAGCTTGTTCACCAGCCAGAGAGGAGTCATACCAAACAGAAGGGGGATGAGTAGCAGCGTCGGGATAAGGATAAACAGTCTCTTTTTGCGAAACATGAAAAACTCCTACGCCATTCATAAAAAATGGTAATGGCGAAAACACAAGTTCATTGACGAAGGGTAACGCCGTTTCATGTAAATTGCAAGATAAATGCCAAACGAACTTGAGAAATTATAAGTGATTTAAATAAAATGGTATATTCACAATATTGACTCGATTGAGCCGGTTGAGGGCGTTTGCTTTTCATGCGAAAAATGGATACTAATAATACAGTTCAGGTATCCAAGTGGATATAAAGTATCCATGCCATGGCACTAATTGATCCATGCAAAAGCTGGAAATTGAAGGTTATATACTCTGGCAAAGCTACATGGTTGGATGTAGGTATCTCAAGAATAATTGGGATCGCTACAGGAGTTATTATCATTGATTTCGGTTCGTAAGAAAGCATTCACGAATAAATCACCGAATGCTCACTTTCAGGAAGAAGGCGATCGTTGAGGCCACGTTGTATTTCCCATTTCTTTTACACGGCATCTCCACAAGTGTTTCCCTAATTCTTTTTCGCCCCTATCAACTGAGGCGTCTGCTCGTTGTTGTATTGTTTTCGCGCAATACGTTCCACCTGGGGTTTGATGTAGCCAAACAGGTCGTCCATCTTGATGGAACCATCCGACTTTACAACATCTTCATTTTTAATGCCTTTGAGCAGGAAGTAGGTGAATAGGCCATGTCCTTTCTCGTCATAAGTCGAACTGGTCTGGTCGCCCGATGATGCCGAAAGGATCGTCATGTTCTTTGATAGAACCATGTTGCTCTGGAGATTCATAACCAAAGGCCGTGCACCCTTGGCGATCACCGACCTGCCGCCTGCTCCTGAAAAACATGAATCAAGTGCAACTATAATCTCTTTTGCCTGAAGTTTGTTAAGTGATTCATAGAGTTTCTTCAGGGGATAGCCTGTCTGTTCAATAAATGACGGGTCTCCATCATAAGGCACCAGATAGGCATCGCCTGTCTTTGTATTCGGCGCTCCGTGGCCGGAATAGTAGACAAAGACCGTACTGTCCTTTTCTGCATTATTAGAAAGCCATTTTTCAAAGTATTTCTCAAAATCACTCTTTGATGCATGCTCATTTGTCAAAGTGACGATATTTTCTTCCGGATATCCCATCACCTTAGAGAGATATTCACTAACCAGTTTTGCGTCGCTTACGGCAAAGTCAGCCTTGGGAAGTTTCTGACGATATTGTTCGATGCCAATTATGATAGCGTAGAAATTATTGTTTGCTTTCACTTTCGCCGGGAGTTCATCGACATCGGATTTGATAACAGGAGAAACTTTCTGATGTAATTTGACCACTGTCATGGGCTTTAATCCGCTTAGCATTTCAATGCCCAGGTTGGCTTTATCATATGTTTTTCTGGTTAATGGCTCAGACAACCCGCCTCGCAACTGCCTTGATGCATATGCTTGTAGTCCACTTATTGCGGAGTCCAAATCAGCGCCTTTATTTAATAACATTTTGACAGTCTCCAACTGACCATGAAATGCCGCATAGCCTAATATGGTAAATTCTCCATGTTTTACATCATGTTTTTCATTAGGATTATATCCTTTCCCCAACTGTTCCTTTACTATATCATTACATCCACCGCCTGCAGCATAATATACTAATGCCGGACACAGACCGCCCTTATTTAATGTTTCAGAAGCATTGTCCATTAATATCCTATATATTTCATCTCTGCATGTCCGGTATTTCATATCAAGAGGGAAAATAGTCAAATCATAATAAGCCGCCATCATATATGGCGTCGCTCCATAATTTTGCATTTCACAGGCATTGGATCCCTTAGCCAGCAGATCTTTAACAGCATTTATATCGCCTTTTTCTACTGCTTCACCTAACGGTGTCCTGGCCACGGACAGACACCCTGTAAGTAGGGACGATAACGAAACAATAAAAAGTAATGCCAGAATCTTTTTCAAGACCAACCTCCTGTTAAATTGTTTCTACTTCCTCAAGCTGAACCGGCCTTTCAATTTTTCAACATCCGGGCTGATACTTGGGCTTTGGTGGACGTTGATCTGCCTGGCTTCGTCTTCGACTTGCGGTGTGATGTATTCATAGATTTCAGTGATATTCTTCTTGCCTTACCGGCAAACCTCAACTGAATCGAGTATTCCGGTTTCTCTCGATTCTACAGGTTGATGTTTCTTCTCACGTTGCTGCCTGGCTTCCCATCGGTGCTACTTTATTTCAACTATTAAACGATTGAA
>JAPLJQ010000267.1 GCA_026388495.1 Deltaproteobacteria bacterium
ATTTTTTCTCGGATCCCCGAAAAATCATTTTCAATAATATTGATCAAATCCCTTCCTTCAGACAATGTTGTCACATATTGTGAAATCATCGTATCGTGAACTTCACCAATACAGTAAATTGGTTTATCGAAGGCAATAGCGAATCCCATCTCTATCAGAGTTGAATATCCAAGTTTGCCATCAGGAACACTTACAACCAAAAAATCGGCTTGTTTAATCGCGTCAAGATGCTTGTCTTCAATTTCTTTAATGCTCGCTTCTTTGGAATCCGATTCCAGCAAAACAAAATCCGCATTGGAATTTATCACACGTGATTCGGCGGGAGACAAAACTGTAATTTTTTTAGTACAAGTTATCATTTTCAACAATTTTATTATGTTACTATAGTTTCTCCGAAAACTACCAGAAATTACAGTGGTGCGACTTGTATTGACGATCTCATTCATCATGATTCCCTCAATTTTAATTTCTTCATTCATCTATCTAAATATATAGGCCGTGGTAAAACCTTATTCAATCTTTCAGACAAAATTTCAACCGATCATCTTTTTTGGTATTTTTTTGGTGTGTTATTCTGTTTTATGACATAGCTCACGCAGTACCGGATCTTGTCAAATCCCACAGCATTCATGAAGAGGGGGTCCGGAAGAAAGCGGGAAATTCACGTCGGTGCCCGACGAGAGGATCCTTCGGATTTAAACGAAAAACAGGCCTTCTTTCACTTTCAACCTACTTCAGCCCATCCGGTAAACGATCGTCCATCCAAAAGGGCGTATTAGCGCATTTTTTCAAGCCCGATTCATGCCGAATCCAGCCAAACGGACGACATATCAGGGATATGATAAAACAAAGGACATGGTTTTTCGTGAATAAGACATGGTTTGGGCAACCCGGACCCACTCTTGGTTAGGATTTTCCGATGGAGATGTCCTGGTTTGCATGTGCCACAAGACCGGCCCGGTCAAAGAGTGCCTTTGTCCCGGTGCACACATCCACAAAATACGTAGCCGGGGCGAGGATCATCCATTCGACACTATCGCTCTTATGGCAGCATTGTCATCTTGAAGTAAAAGAGATAAAATCCCCCGACAAAACTAACGTATCAACACAATAAAGGGAAAGACGATGAAACAAGTCACCGGGGATAATCGTGAAGGGTTCCAGGAGTGGGCGAACGAATACGACAATACTCTTGGAAAAGTAAAAAGACACCATAAACTGCTTGACTTAGTTGTTAAGGTATCGGGAATAAAAAGAAATGACCAGATTCTTGATATTGGTTGTGGAACCGGACTGCTGTCACTGAAATTCCTTACTAAAACAGAGTGCACAATCACGGCAATTGACAGCTCAACTCAGATGCTCAGGATATTTGAAGAAAAAATTGAAAAGTGCAATCTGACAAAGAAAATTCATTGCGTCCAACAATCGGCTGAGGATATGGATTTCAAACCTGATCAGTTTGATATAATAGCAGCGACGGTTGCACTGCATCATGTGGAAAATAAACAACCGGTTATTAAAAATATTTATGACTGTCTGAAAGGTGGGGGAAGATTCGTTATCGGGGAAATCGATATGGATACAACGGGAAGACTGGATGACCCCAAGCGATTATTGAGAATTCTGGATTATCTTAAGCAGGAATTGGTACTCGCAATGAAAGAAGGAGGCGTACAGGCATTTGAAAGGATGTATGACAATGGAAAGAAGCATATCTTAAACGATGGTGAATACTGCATTGGATTTGCTCAATGGGTAAAACTGTGCAGGAATGCCGGGTTTAAGAACGTGGAAGTTTACCCATTGAAAGGGTTTGAATGGTTCAAAGTCCTCGTGGCAACAAAATAGAAGGCAGTTGGATGAGAAAGCAATGAGACCTTTTTATCTCTCTCTCATTTGCAGCATCAACTCGAACGGACTTCTCATGTTATCACGAACGCACAAAACGGATATTGAACATGCAGACGGGTGGATTCCCTACCCGGAGATTTCCCGGCCGGACCCGGCACGATAGAGCATGGTTGCCCCCGTCCGACGATCTCCGGTCGAGGGGGTGTCCCGTCAATTTGCCAGCCCCGTATTCTGTAAATGCCATCGAATATATATGAGAAAAAGAAATAATGCCGACTTGCCAGAATAATGATGATCCTTTGGAAATATTTGAGGCCGCAGAAGTGGCTTATCGTTGTCGCTCTCGTTTTAGCGGGCATCAGTGAGCTGCTGAACCTGGTCGATCC
>JAPLJQ010000189.1 GCA_026388495.1 Deltaproteobacteria bacterium
ATGGGGTAATTGCAAAACATTTTGCCATGCTCGAAGGCGTCACCGTATAAAAGACGCGATATCGCCGCGCGATATTACTTAACTCATTGTTATCATTAATGAATTAACGAGCATGCCCTCCATTTTCATGCCAGGTTTTTGCCCGGTTTTGGCTCTCGAGGTAAGATCCTGCCTGGCTCCAACAGAAGCCGCTTCACTTGCTCCAGAGCAAGTAATCTGCATGTCACCTTGCTGTCATACTCGCTCGCCTGATAAGTGTATTCATTGATAGTGGTCTGTTTTTCTCAAAGGAGAAAAATCATGTCCGCTCCTGCTCTTCACCCATCGAAATCATCCGCCTTTCGGCAACAGATTTCGCGTGTATCAGGATCATTTTTCACCACACAAGAAAAATATTTGAAAAGGACGGATGGAACTCACTCCCCGTCGTGGCATTGAACCTAAAAAATGATGGATAATTTAATGAAAAAAGTGTTATCGTTACGGAAGATGTATAACGACAATCCGATCTTGATCGTATCGATATGGAGGTTTTGATGAAAAGGTTTTTCCACGAAAGGTGGTTGTTGCTGCTGTTCATTGCCACATGTCTCGTCCTTTTTGGCCCTCAGCGTGACAGCTGGGTTTCGGCGGCGGATAGGAATATCTATAAGAATCTCAAGACGTTCAATGAGGTTCTTAAGATGGTTGAAAAAAACTATGTGGAAGAGATGGATACCAAGGCTCTCATAGACGGCGCCATCAACGGCATGATGAAATCTCTGGATCCGCACAGTTCCTATATGACCGCTGACATGTACAAGGAACTTGAGGTGGAAACACGCGGGAGCTTCGGAGGAATAGGAATTGAAATCACGATTAAGAAGGATGTCCTGACCGTTGTTTCCCCTATTGAAGATACGCCTGCCTTTCTTGCGGGGGTAAAGGCTGGGGATCAGATCATCAGAATAGACGGAAAATCTACTAAAGATATCACAATTATGGAGGCCGTCAAGAAACTCCGGGGGGCGAAAGATTCAAAGGTTACGATTACCATCATGCGGGAAAACATGGCAAAACCGAAGGACATCGTTCTTACCCGGAGCGTCATCAAAATCAAGAGTGTAAAATCAAAGATATATGATGATAATATCGGATATATCCGGATAGCTTCCTTTCAGGAACGGACGGTTGATGATCTGCGAAAGACCCTTGAAGAGATTGACACCAAGGCCCGCACACCAAGAGGACTTGTACTGGATTTAAGGAATAATCCCGGAGGATTGTTGCATCAGGCCGTTGCCGTATCCGACGTTTTCCTGAAATCGGGTGTCATTGTAACCACCAAGGGAAGGGCAAAAAGCATGGAAACCATGTCCATGGCGAAAGAAGACGGTCATGAACCGACCTGTCCTATCGTTATTCTGGTCAATGAGGGAACCGCCAGCGCAGCGGAGATTGTGTCGGGAGCCCTTCAGGATAACGGAAGAGCCATTGTCGTCGGCACACAGACGTTTGGAAAGGGTTCGGTACAAACGGTGATTCCCCTGGAGGGTGGATCGGCCCTGAAATTAACCACAGCAAAATATTACACCCCGAAGGGACGGTCTATCCAGGCTGAAGGGATTACACCCGATATCGTGGTAAAATACGTAAAACCTTCTGAGGATAAGGAATCCACAGATGATTTCATAAGAGAACGGGACCTTAAAGGCCATATCGAGCCAAAAAAAGAAAATGGCCCGAATTCTGAAAAATCACATAAAAATGATGATACGATCCCTGATAACCAGTTAAAAACTGCCATAGACATTATAAAAAGCTGGGATATTCTAAAAAAGACATTGAAAAGTTGACATAAAACGTCATAAGGGGGGCATGAGGCCAAAAAAAAGAAGGTTTGTCGTAAGGTCTGTTGCGATTCTATTATTCATCATGACCGCTCTAACCATTTGTTATGTGTCTGATATCGGGGATCGGGAGGCCGGAAAGCAGACCGGATCACTTGAAGAAAAGCAAAGGAGTATTCTAGAAAAGGGAACGTCTTCCGGGTCGGAAATGGCATTGCGTGATTCCGACAGAGACCTTTCAAAAGACAACATATTACCGGCGGCAAGGATAAAAATTGCCATCCTGATCGATGATATAGGTTACGATATTCGGCTGTTGCGTGAACTTATCAAGATTGATGCGCCGTTGACCTTTGCTGTTCTTCCCTATAATCTCCATTCGGTCGATGCAGCAAGGGTTCTGCATGCGAAAGGCAAAGAAGTCATTCTGCACCTTCCTATGGAACCGCATACCTATCCCGATGAGCAACCGGGCGCCGGCGCTCTCTTCATCAGGATGGATGGTGAAGCAATCAGAAAACAGATAGAAGAAGACATTGCTGCCGTTCCTTTTGTCTCCGGCGTAAATAATCACATGGGTTCCCGATTCATGGAAGACGAGGGAAAATTATCTATTGTATTCGACGAACTGAAGAAGAGAAATCTTTTCTTTATCGACAGCCGGACAACCCCCTCGTCTAAGGCGGAGGAAGCGGCTAAAACGTCAGGCATTCCATTTATATCAAGGAAGATATTCATAGACACTGAACGAAATTACACGGCCACCCTGCAAAATCTGATGAATTTGAGTGGCAAGGCATATGGATACCCGTCAGAAACCGTCCTGGCGATCGGGCATCCCTATCCCGACACAATCCGGGCGCTGCAAAAAGCCATACCCGTTTTGAAAGCCAAGGGCGTTGTAATCGTTCCTGTATCCGACCTTGTTAAGTAATGCCGTAAGTTACAGATGAAAGGGGTTCATTTGAATCACATCCAGAGAAATATTGCATCAATATGCTTCATCACCGTCATATCATGGACGCTATGCGGATGTCTGTGGTTTCCCGGAAAAGAGGGAGCAGGGACAGCTCGAGATAAAATAATATCTTTCGATGCGACCTATCATTACTCCCTGGGGGTCATGTTAGCTCTTGATGAAAACATCGACGGCTCCATAGAAGAATTTGAAAAAGCTCTCAGCTTTGACCCATCCTCTTCTTACCTTGCGACAGAACTCGCGACCTTTTACATTGAAAAGGGCGAGTTTAAAAAAGCCGTTGATCTATGCAGGAAATCCCTCGTCTATAACCCCGATAACATCGATACCTATCTTCTGCTTGGCGGTCTTTATCTGAATATCAAAGATTTTGATAACGCCATTATAACCTACAAAAAGATTATTCAAATAGACCCGAATCATACGACCGCCCATCTTTATCTCGGCACCATCTATGCGGAGACAAAAAGATTCGACATGGCGGCAGAGGCATTTAAAGCCTTGCTCCGCATTGATCAGGATCATCTGATGGGCAACTACTATCTTGCAAAGACACTGGCTGAAATGAAGCGTTACGATGAGGCTGAACAGGCTTTCAAGAGGACCCTGGCCTTAAAACCCTCCTTTGAATCCGCACTGATTGACCTGGGACTTTTCTATGAAAAACAGAAGAAGAACAGCCTGGCCATTGAAACCTTCCAGAACTATATCAATATCTATCCCACCAGGATCAACGTCAGAGTAAAATTGGGAGAGCTGTTTATAAGAGATCAGAAATACAAAGAGGCGGAAAAAGTCCTGCAAGACATTCTTGCCCTGGATAATGCCAACAGGGAAGTTCGCTTTACCCTTGGTCTCGTCTATTTTGAAAGCAGGCAATATGACATGGCCATAGGGGAATTTTCTTCGTTACTTGCAACAAACCGGGGTGATCACAGGGCAAGATACCTGCTGGCGTCCACATATGAAGAAAGGAAAACCTATTCTCAGGCTTTTGAAGAATTTGACAAGATCCCCCCGGACTCGGAATTTTACGGCAATGCCCGGATGCATCAGGGCATGATCCTGAAGAGAGAAGGGAAAGTGGATGAAGCCATTGTGATCATCAAAAAGGCCATTACAAACAAGAAAGAAACGACCGGCTTTTACATTTTTCTCTCATCCCTTTACGAGGAAAATAAAAAATATGAAGCCGCCGAGGAAACTCTGAAACAGGGACTTCTCGTCGTACCAAAAA
>JAPLJQ010000060.1 GCA_026388495.1 Deltaproteobacteria bacterium
AGAATCATGGACATATTAACCGATTTCCCGGACGGGATCCCCCTCAACCGTTTAAAACAAAACCTAGAGAAAAAGGACATCTACAGGGATATCCGGACTCTCAAGAACATGGAACTGATTGATGTGGAGGACAGAATCGAGAAACCGGAAGTCATCCCGAAAAAAGAAAAGGTGGCGACCGTCAATGCCGTAAATACATCCTCTGTAAAATTGACAAAAAATCAGCAGAGGCTGATAGATTTTATCGGCTCGTATGGTCCATCATCCTTTGCCACCCTTCGCGAATCATTCAAAAATGTACCCGCTCTGATTAAGGGTTTAGAACACAACGGAATCATTCATATATCGGAAGAAGAGGTATACCGCCAACCCTGCAGGACTCCCGACATCGGCAAGGAGGACGGGATCATTATCCCGAACGAAGATCAGAAACTTGCCCTCCGGGAAATTTTAAAGGGCATTGAATCTCATCGATTTTCCCCCTATCTCCTTCACGGGGTGACGGGAAGCGGCAAGACAGAGGTCTATCTGAACGCTATTGAAGAAGTTTCCCGGCTGGAAGGAGGCGTGATTTATCTCGTTCCGGAAATCGCCCTGACACCGCAACTTCTGACCAGGCTCAACAGAAGATTCCCGGGGCGGGAGATAGCCGTCCTCCACAGCGGCATATCGAAAGCTGCCCGGTACGATCAATGGCGGCGGATCCAGCGCGGCGATATCCGCATTGTGGTAGGCGCCCGTTCCGCCGTTTTTGCACCCGTCAGAGCTTTAAAATTGATCATTGTGGACGAAGAACATGATCCTTCATACAAGCAGGATGATCGGATGAGATACAATGCCCGTGATGCAGCCGTCATGAAGGCACAACTTCTCTCGGCAACAGTTGTTCTCGGCTCCGCCACACCGGCAATCCAGACCTACTTTAACACCATGCGGGGGAAATACAAGTATCTTGTCCTTCCCTGCAGGGTTGAAGAAAGACGGATGCCGGATGTGGAAATCGTCGATATGAAGCGGGAAAAAGGAGAAACCGATGCAGGATCTCTCCCCATTCTGTCCCGGGCCCTGAGAGAGGCCATACAGAACACCCTTGAAGAGAGAATGCAGACCCTCCTCTTTCTGAACCGGAGAGGTTTTCATACGTTCATGTTCTGCCCAGACTGCGGTCATATCTTAAAGTGCCTGAGCTGCGCCGTATCCCTGACATATCATGCCGGCGCGGACCTCCTGAAATGTCATTACTGCGATTTTTCCGCCAAGGCGCCTGACGCCTGTCCCGAATGCCGGGGAAAGCGCATAAGGCGATACGGCGTGGGGACGGAACGCCTGGAAGAAGAGATTAAAAGGGGTTTTCCCGGAGCAAGGGTCGGTCGGATGGACAGCGACACAACGACGGGAAAGGGGTCTTACGAAAAGATCCTCCTGTCCCTTGACCGGCATGAGATTGACATCCTCGTCGGCACCCAGATGATCACCAAGGGCCATGATTTCCATGATGTTACACTGGTCGGTATCATATCGGCGGACACCTCCCTGAATCTCCCCGATTTCCGTGCAGCGGAACGGACATTTCAACTGCTGACGCAGGCATCAGGCAGGGGCGGCAGGGGCGTCCATCCGGGAAGGGTCATCATCCAGACCGTCAACCCCGATCACTATGCCGTTACGAGGGCCGGATGTCATGACTATCTGGGATTTTACAGTGATGAGCTATCTTTGAGGAAGGGTCTGTCCTACCCCCCCTATTCCCGAATTGTCAATCTGCATTTGTCCAGCACAAGAAAAGATGCCGGCACGGAAGGCATTGAAAAACTGAAAACTCTTGTTAAAGAACTCATCGGCCATAAACCGGAAGGGAGTGTGGACATCATCGGCCCGGCGGAGTCCCCCATCGCCAGAATAAAAGGCAGGTATCGCTGGCAACTCCTTCTAAAAGGCCGGAAAACACTTATAATGAATCGCCTCATAAGAAATATCCTGTCCAAAGCGGCCGGGACCGGTCTTGAAATTAAAGTTGATGTTGATCCGGTGAATTTTATGTAGATTTCCCTCCGCCCAATGCTCATTATCCGATGATTTTTATTAAGAAACCCGTTTCTTCCCTCATTCATCGAATTCACCGTCAAAGCTCTGCTTTCAGGATCCGGAATCCAGACTGGCTTTTGCCACGGCCGCAATGACTTCCCTCCCCGTGATCTGCCGCTTCAGGTGTGCGTAGCCATCATCCTCGCCGGTGCGATTGTCTCGATAGCGAGATAAGGGCTCGTAAGCGTCGATGATGAAAATATCAAATGATCGATCCCTTTTCCTCATTGACGGAAAGAGCCCGTTCCCCTATACTGAAGCAGAAATTTCCGGGGTAATATTTAAATGGATAAACAAGCAAAAACAGACAAGAACTCGGTTTCCTGCCGGGAAGAAACGGGAAAGGCAACGGATGAGAAGATCGCTTATCGTACGATCCCTTTTGACAAAACCCGCACGGTTCCGGAGACCCTGCTCAGCCGGCTCAAATACGAGTACCTCCGCCGTGAGATCTGGGTGCCGTTGGAAATAAATGAGGGCAGAATATCCATCCTGATCGATGATCCCCAGAACATCCTGAAACGTGATGCCATCGAGAGCCTCTTAAAGACCAAGGCGGTGGACTACTGTCTGGCGCC
>JAPLJQ010000583.1 GCA_026388495.1 Deltaproteobacteria bacterium
GTCTGAAGGAGGAAAGCCAGGATCAAAGCGCCCTGCCTTACATCGCAGCGGTGAGGAGGCTGTTCGGGCTGGATAACACATAAGGAGCTACCAACATTAAAAGCACACTGAAAATCGGAACACGGGGCAGCGCCCTGGCGCTGACGCAGGCCCGCTGGGTGGCAGATCAACTGAAAAATCGACTGCCTGACGTGGGCGTCGAGATTACTGTGATCAAGACGAAGGGAGACATCATGCAGGATGTCTCCCTGGCTAAAATCGGAGGAAAGGGAATCTTTGTCAAGGAGATCGAGGACGCCCTTCTCCGGGGTGATATCGATCTTGCCGTCCACAGCATGAAGGATGTCCCCGTGGACCTTCCCGACAACCTGGAAATCGGGATCACGACGGAAAGGGAAGACCCCCGGGACGTTTTGATATCGAAAGATAACAGGCAGTTGGAGGATATGCCCCATGGGGCGCGTATCGGCACCGGGTCTTTAAGACGGGGATTCCAACTCCGAAACCTGTACCCGTCCATAGAGATCGTCCCCCTGCGGGGAAACCTGGATACCCGGATCAGGAAAATAGAAACGGAGAACCTCGACGGCATCGTCGTGGCGGCGGCGGGGATGAAGCGGATAGGATGGGGTGATCGAATCTCCCAGTTCATCCCCCTGGATACCATGCTGCCTTCCATCGGGCAGGGTGTCCTCGGCATCGAGTTGAGAAAGGACGATACCGACATCAAACACGCCCTCGCCTTTATCAATCATTTGGAAACATGGGTGGAAACAGCCGCCGAACGGGCTTTTCTGAAACGGTTGGGAGGCGGCTGTCAGTTGCCCATCGCAGCCTACGGGAAAAAACAGGGCGAGAATCTGAAACTAAAAGGACTCCTGGGAAGTCTCGATGGCCGGATCATGATCCGGGACGAGATCGAGGGAAGCTGTGATGATGCTGAAATGATGGGTGCACGGCTGGCGGATACAATCTTATCCCGGGGAGGACGGGCCATTTTAAGAATGGTTTATGAGAGTTGCCCGGATAACCGCTGCTAAACGTGAAAGATGATGGGTTCTTAAATAGCCTATAAACCCTTATTTTGTCATTCCGGACTTGATCCGGAATCCATTTCTTTCGAGTAGTTATGTTTTTTCTGGATTCCCGCTTTCGCGGGAATGACAAAAACGGGCCAAATTTGACTTTTTGCGAAACCGTCAGAGATAAGGAGTGTGCGGTTGAAAAAAACAGGTAAGGTTTATATCATCGGAGCCGGTCCGGGAGACCCCGGATTGATCACGGTCATTGGATTAAGGCGCCTGGAGGAAGCCGACGTCGTCATTTACGACCATCTGGTCAGTCCGGAGATCATTCGTCACGCGAAGGAATCGGCCCGCCTGATCTACGCCGGGAAAAAAGGGGGGGATCATACCCTGCCGCAGGATGAGATCAACCGCCTTCTTGTGGAAGAGGCCCGGCAGGGTAATGTCGTCGCCCGGCTCAAGGGGGGAGACCCCTTCATCTTCGGCCGCGGCGGTGAAGAGGCGGAAATCCTTGCCGGATCTGGCATTCCCTTCGAGGTGATACCCGGCGTGACCTCCGCCATCTCTGTACCCGCCTATGCCGGCATCCCCCTGACCCATCGGGGATATACCTCCACGGTGGCCTTTGTCACCGGCCACGAAGATCCGACGAAAGAACAGAGCGATATCGATTGGAAAGCGTTATCGCGTATCGGAACCCTTGTTTTTCTCATGGGTGTGAAAAATCTGTCTCAAATCGCCCGCAGCCTTATTGAGCACGGAAAAGACGCCGATACGCCGGCAGCCCTGATCCGCTGGGGAACCACGGAGAATCAGGAAACCCTGACCGGCACCCTGCAGGATATTGCGGAGAAAGCAGAAAAAGAGCGTTTTTCGCCGCCGTCTATCCTGGTGGTCGGCCATGTGGTCAGTCTTCGAGCGGAGCTGAGCTGGTTCGAGAAGAAAGCGCTCTTCGGAAAAGGCGTGGTCATCACACGGCCCGAGGCTCAGGCGGAAGACTTCGCCAGCCTTCTTCAGTTGCATGGCGCCCGGGTGATCCATTTCCCCACCATACGGATTGTTCCCCCCGAAAACCATGACGGTCTCGATCAGGCCATCGCTTCGCTTCCGGTTTACAAATGGATTATCTTTACCAGCGCCAACGGCGTTACTTTCTTTCTCAATCGCCTGAAAAAACTGGGAAAAGATGTCAGAGAACTGAAGGGTATCCGGATTTGCACCATCGGGCCGGCAACGGCGGCTAAAATCGAGGCTTTAGGCATCCGGGTTGATCTCGTGCCGGAGGCTTTCATCTCCGAGGGCGTTGTCAGGGCTTTTCAGGATATCGACATAAGAGGCAACAGGATTCTCCTTCCCCGGGCGGAAACGGCGCGGGATGTCATCCCTGACAGGCTTGTAAAACTCGGGGCAGCGGTCGATGTGGTCACGGCCTACCGGACCGTCAATTCGGGAAGAAACAGATCGGAAATTGAAGCCCTGATAAACGAAGGAAAGATCGATGTCATTACCTTCACCAGCCCCTCCACGGTGACAAACTTCATGGAGATCATGGGAAGAGACTTTGTCATCCCCCCGCAGGTAAAAATCGCCTGCATCGGACCGGTTACCGCCGCAGCCGTCAAAAAAGCGGGATTACGGATCGATATCATGCAGGAACGCTACACCATTCCCGGACTCGTTGAAGCACTGGTGGATTTTTTTGCAGCCAATCAGCAGAAATCGTAAAGGATATGAGACAAACCGGCGAAGAGATACCTCAGCCTATTGCATGTAAAAAATTCAGCGTTAAATTCATGGTGCGTGTCCCTCCTGAAGTTCACCGGAATCTTGCCATTCAGGCATCGGAATCAGGTGTCGGCCTGGACCGAATTGCCGGAGCGAAGTTAAGCCGATAGCGAGGAAATGGTTGTTTTGTCTTGTGATGTTTCCAAAAACATTTAGAATCCACCCCTGTTCATCTGCTTACCCGATCAACCCGTTGTTTGCAGGTTGTAATGTACATATAATTGCTGAGTATTTATTTGGTTGGCAAGGTTGTGAAGGGCTTCCTGAAACTGCTAAGTTGCGGTTTTTCATTTTGATAGTAGATTTCTCATATCCTTATTTCAATTCCAAATTGAAAGTTGAGACTCGTGCGACAGCGATAGGCCGGATGACCGCTTTTTATAAATCTTAATGCGGCCTTTTTATTGAGGCCTTTCTGTAAGCATTAATCAGCATGGGTTAGGAAAAGTTGTTGATTTCAGGTGGCAAACAGCATCTGATGGACTATATTCCATTTGACATCTCAATGGGTATCCGGTAAATTTTGCCAAATTTAATAAGTCTCGTAACAAATACCACCCGTTTTTGTTTCCAGCCATCACCGTTTATCACGACAGAGAGGGCACCAGATGAATGAGCAAGTCAGGACAAATCCCGAACTGATCGAAGAGAATGCCTTATTAAAGCATAGAATCCAGGAACTGGCGCAATCTGAATCAGAGCGCAAGCAGGTAGAGGAGGCGCTGCGGAAGAGTGAAGCAAATTACAGGCAACTTTTTGATAATTCCCCTACTGGCATATACCAAATTGACTTTAGAACGGGAAAGTTTTCAAAAGCGAACGATGCCTTTTGTGAATATCTTGGCTATAGTCAAAAAGAAATAACTTCACTAACCCCATATGATATCTTGACCAAAGAGAGCCAAGAATATTTTTTAGAGCGCCTTAACAAAATGGCTTTAGGTGATAAAGTACCAGAATATCCAGAATTCGAGATAATAAGTAGAAACGGGAAGCGAAGGTGGGTTCAATTAAATACTAAAAATATTTACGGCTCAGAAGGTCTTGTAGGAGCCGACGTTGTTGCACATGACATCACCGACCGCAAACGGGCGGAGGAGGCGCTACAACGGGCACACGATGAACTGGAACAGCGTGTAGCGGATCGTACGAAAGAGTTGATGCTGGTTAATGAGGAGTTACGGACAGAGATCACCGAGCGCAGGCGGGCGGAGGAAGCTCTCCAGCAAGCACACAGTAATTTGGAACGAATGGTGGAGGAGCGAACTTCCGAGCTTTTAACGAGAAACAGACAGTTAAAGGAAGAGATAGAAAAGCACAGACGAACCGAAGAGTCTTTAAAAGCATCGGAAGAAAAATACAGAAGCGTCGTCGAAAATATCGGTATTGGTATATCTCTGATAAGCCCGAATATGGAGATACTGACCCTGAATAATCAGATGAAGAAATGGTATCTTAATATAGATGTTTCAAAAAGGCCTATTTGTTATAAAGCTTTTAACGATCCTCCGAGGGATGCCGTCTGCTCCCATTGTCCTACTTACAAAACACTTCAAGACGGACAGGTTCATGAATCCGTTACGGAGACATCTGCGGGGACGGAGATCAAAAACTTCAGGATAATATCAACTCCCATTAAAGACATGAACGGTAAAATCGTGGCGGCAATAGAAATGGTGGAAGACATCACCGAGAGCAAAAAGATGCAGGAGGCGCTACGGGAATCAGAACAAAAACTATCCGACATTATTGATTTTTTACCTGATGCAACATTTGCTGTCGATCTTAATGGCAAGGTTATCGCATGGAACCGTGCCATTGAAGAGATGACCGGCGTCAAGGCTCCCGACATACTGGGGAAAGGGGATTATGAATATGCCCTGCCGTTTTACGGGATACGGAGGCCGATAATGATTGATCTGGTATTTATATCTACTGAAGAGATCGAGAAGAAATATCATTTCATCAAGAAAGAGGGAGACGTTCTTTTAGCCGAGGCTGACGTGCCTGTAAAAGGAGTACCTCATGTACTCTGGGGGAAAGCCAGCCCTTTATATAATAGCAGTGGTAACGTAGTGGGTGCTATTGAGTCTATTCGAGATATTACCGTCCGCAAGCGGGCAGAGGAAGCATTGAAGAAAAGGGAACGGGACTTGAAGGCTAAGTCCCGTAATCTTGAGGAACTCAATACTGCCCTGAAAGTCCTGTTGAGGCAGAGGGAAGAAGACAAAGACGAACTCGAAGAGAAGATACTGGCTAATGTCAAGCAACTCGCTATGCCCTATATTGAAAAATTGAAAAAGAGCCGCTTAAAGGACGAAGAAGCAGACTATGTGAACATCCTCGAATCAAATCTGAAAAACATTATTTCTCCATTCTCACACAATCTGTCCTCGCAATACCTGAATCTTACTCCCAAGGAAATTCAAATAGCTAACCTTATTAAAGAAGGTAAAACAACCAAGGATATTGCCGAACTGATGAACATATCACCAGGGACGGTTGATTTTCACAGGGACAATATCAGGGTTAAGCTGAATCTCAAAAATAAAAAAACCAACCTGAGATCCTATCTTATGACATTATCCTAATATAGGGTTTTCCCCTGAATATTCCCTGCGATCTATTCCTATTGCCTATCCCAATAAGATTCTCCATAAAATAAGTGTCATTATACTCTGACACCAAATTATACGGTAAGATTTTCCATTATCAGAGAGGATTATTACACATACGTATAAAAACCATTACAGCAGAGGATAATATGGACCAAACAGAACTGAGAAAAAAAGCAGAGGCGTTGGGGGTTTTAGAGGCATCGATTCTTTCCGCCCACATGAAATTTTTCAAGGTAAATTCAGAAACCTATTGTCACCTGAAGGGAGATGATTTTGTCCTCTATGATACCGTTATCAGGTATTTTACGGACAACTCTCTGGTCTTTGAGATTGATGCAGAATGAAAGAAGGAAATAGTTGAAGTGAAATATTACTTTATCATCTGATTCTTGCATGACGGGAAGGAGTTTATGAAAATGTACATAGAAAAATCTAAAAAATTAGATAATATCGTACACTTAAAACGTTCCCTTGAGGAAGCTGAGATAATTAAAAGCTGCATGAAACTGGTTTTGATGAATCCATCTTTAGATTCTATGCACAAAGGCGAGTACGAGAAAGCGTTCACGAAGCTAAATGATGAAATTCGAGACCTGAAAATGATGATGGGCTATGTACGAAAAAAAACGCCTTCCCTTGGGACTAATGAATATGGTGCTTAAAAAGTCTGACATGCTCCAATTATTTACACCGCCTTTTATCTCGCAATTTTGTAGAATCACTTCTAATAATGATGACCTTGTAAAAAGTCCCCCAACTTGTCACTTCCGCCCCCGACAAGTACTTTCGAGGGCAGGCTCCGGCGGTAATCAATAACATGCTTAAATAACTGGATTCCCGCTTTCGCGGGAATGACAAAAACGGGCCATAATTGACTTTTTACGGGTTTGTCAAGAATAGACATTCTGCGAAATTAATTTTGCTGGAAAGATTAAAGACAGGGGGCAACCCGATGAAAGATCAATCCAAGACAAAACAGGCATTGATTCAGGAACTGGATTCTCTAAGACGGAGGATCACAGAACTGGAGCAATCGCAATCAGAGCGCAAGCAAGTGGAGGAGGCGCTACGGGAAAGCGAGGAGAAGTTCAGGGTCTTGGCCGACTCGACGCCCACGGCGGTGATGCTTTACCAGGATGACCGTTGGATTTACGCAAACGGGGCCGCCGAGACCATCTGCGGTTATTCCGAAAAAGAACTCTTGGCCATGAATTTCTGGGACTTCGTTCATCCCGGCTTCAAACCGCTCATTCAGGAACGCGGCAGGAATCGACAGCGAGGAGAAGAAACTTCGTTATGAATTCAAAATCATCTCGAAAGATGGTACGGAAAAGTGGGTCGATCTTTCGGGGGCCTCAACGACGTTGCGGGGAAGACCGGCGGGCATCATCTCTGTCCTGGACATCACCGAACGCAGGCGGGTGGAAGCAGATAAGGAAAAACTGGAGGCCCAAAACCGGCAACTCCAGAAGGTCGAAAGCCTGGGCCGTATGGCCGGGGCCATTGCCCACCACTTCAACAACCAGCTCGGAGTAGTGATCGGGAACCTGGAGATGGCCATTGACGACCTGCCACAAGGTGCGGGGCCCGTCAATAGCCTGACCGTAGCCATGCAGGCGGCAGGGAAGGCGGCAGAGGTGGGCGGCCTGATGCTGACCTACCTTGGGCAAACGCCAGGCAAACGTGAACCACTCGATCTTTCCGAGACCTGCCGCCGGAGCCTGCCGGTGCTCCGGGCCGTCATGCCGGGAAACGTGGTACTGGAGGCCGAATTGCCCTCCCCCGGGCCTGTTATCAGCGCGAACGCGAACCAGATGCAACAGGTCATGACCAACCTGGCCACCAATGCCTGGGAAGCGGTCGGTGAGAGCCGGGGCGCCATTCACCTGAACGTCAAAACAGTTTCCCCGCTGGAAATCCCCGCATCGCACCGTTTCCCCATCGGCTGGCAGCCGCAGGACACAGCCTATGCCTGCCTGGAAGTGACTGATGTGGGCTGCGGGATTGTGGACAAAGATATTGAGAAACTCTTCGATCCGTTTTTCTCCAGCAAGTTCATCGGCCGGGGCTTGGGCCTGCCCGTGGTCATGGGAATTGTACGGGCGCACGGCGGGGCCGGCACGGTGGAGAGCGAACCGGGACGAGGGAGTATCTTCCGGGTCTTTTTGCCGGTGTCTGCGGAAGAAGTTCCCCGGCAACCGGACAGAGCTTCCCAACCATTGGCAATAGAAGGGGCCAGCACAGTGCTGCTGGTCGAAGACGAGGAGATAGTGCGCAACATGGCCGCAGCCATGCTCAAGCGTCTGGGTTATGGGGTGCTTGCAGCGAAGGATGGGGTCGCGGCGGTGGAAGTGTTCAGGCAGCGCCAGGATGAAATCCGTTGCGTCCTTTGCGACCTGACCATGCCGCGCATGAACGGCTGGGAGACATTAACGGCTTTGCACAAACTCGCGCCCGACATCCCGGTGATCCTGACCAGCGGCTATGACAAAGCCCACGTGATGGCAGGCGACCATCCCGAATATCCTCAGGCCTTCTTAGGCAAGCCTTATCTGATCAAGGAACTTAGCGACGCGATTAGCCAAGCCCTTATCAACAAGAAGAAATGAAAAATTTAGTGGAGAAGATGCTTCATGGGTAAAGGTAATTGATCATTTGTTGTGGCAACTCCCACCTCAATTCCGTATCGAAAACCCTTGACTTGTAGATACCAATTTTGACGCCTTCGTAAAAAGTCGTTATTCCCGCCCCCGACAAGCACTTTCGAGGGCAGGCTCCGGCGGGAATCCAGGTAGTGTGTATGTATATGAAAATACTGGATTCCCGTTTTCACGGGAATGACAAATTGAGGTAAAATTCGATTTTTTACGAGAATGTCAATTTTCAGCACGATTCGATATTTTGCTTGATAATGTTTGCGCATGACCGGTAGAAAGACGCCACATTAACGAATTAGAGCCTGTTGTTCAATAATTCAGTTCCCTCAGCCGTTTTCACATTGACACACCTACCCTTTTTCTCTATGCTTTCAACCATGATGCTCTCGTAAAAAGTCAATTTTGGCCCGTTTTTGTCATTCCCGAGAAAGCGGGAATCCAGTTATTTAAG
>JAPLJQ010000529.1 GCA_026388495.1 Deltaproteobacteria bacterium
GGGGGGGATTTTCATATAAAGGAAGGAGAAAGGGGTTCATGAATAAAAATGCCGTAAGAGTCGTCAGCACATCAACAGTGCGCGTATCGGCCGGGGAAGACAGTGTTCAGCCCGAAGCAAGCGGCGCCTTTGTTTCATCTCCCTATGTGGAGCAGGTTACGGAGCGGGCTTTAGCCTACCTGGTGGCGGGTTATCCCGTCCATTTTTCCGGCGTGGCGGGAACGGGAAAGACGACCCTCGCCTTCCACGTGGCCTCCAAACTCGGTCGTCCTGTCACCCTGGTTCACGGGGACGATGAATTCGGCACTTCCGATCTCGTGGGCAAGGACTCCGGCTATCGGAAAAACAAACTGGTCGACAATTATATCCACTCGGTCCTGAAGACGGAGGAAGAGATGAAAAACCTCTGGGTGGACAACCGGTTGACCACGGCCTGTGAACGAGGGGAAATCCTCATTTACGATGAATTCAACCGGTCCCGGCCGGAAGCGAACAACGCCCTCCTCAGCGTCCTTTCCGAGGGGATTCTGAATTTGCCGAAACTGCGCCGCTCCGGGGAGGGGTATATGGCCGTGCATCCCGAGTTCCGGGCGATCTTTACCTCCAACCCCGAAGAATACGCCGGGGTCCACAAAACCCAGGACGCCCTGATGGACCGCCTGATCACCATCCAGTTGGAACACTATGACCGGGATACGGAGATCCTGATCGTCATGAGGAAATCGGGACTCCCCCGGGAAGACGCCGAACGGATTGTGGATATTGTCCGAGAATTACGGAGTTTCGGGGTGAATAACAACCGTCCGACCATCCGGGCGGGGATCGCCATCGGCCGGATCCTTGCGTCTCAGAACCGGCGCGCCAATGGGGGCGATGTGTTTTTTCAAATGGTATGCCGTGATGTCCTGGCCACGGATACCGCCAAGATTACCCGGGGCGGCCAACCGGTCATGATGCAGAAGGTGGAAGAAGTGATCCATAAGATCTGCGGACCCGCAAGGCCGGCCAGGGAGAAAGGTAAAGAGGATCGCCAATGACAAAAAGAATCATGAAAGGCGTGCAGGACATCAGGACGCTCTCCGGCCGTGTGGATGAAGGCACTATTCCTTACAAGGCCTATATGAAGCTCAGCATTCTCGAGATGGAAAAGTTTCGCCGGGGGAAGGAGAAACAGAGCGCCCTGGAAAGGGTACGAAAGATTGATCAGCGCTTCCAGGACATCGAGGTGGCAAGGCAGGAGATCATGCGCGCCCTGGGCGCCAAAGGCATTAATTCTCGGGCTGTCTCCGTGACGCCCGAAGGGGCAGGGCCGGAGGCGGCGCCGCGGACAACGACGGGGCCGTTCAAGATCCGATACTGAAAGGACTGGGACGATATGCTTACCATTTGCGATTCAAGCCACATTACGACGAACCGTTGCGTGCCCGGTCACCGGGCCTGCCGGACTAATACAGGTTTTTCCCTGGGCGCCGGGGAAGCGCGGCGAGTCCAACACGAGATCATCGCCCTGATCAACCGGCGATTCCGTTATGCCTGGCTGATCGGGCAGTGGGCCCGACATGAAGGTGTCGTAAAAAGCCGGAGAGCGGCCTTCCAGGGATAGCCTCCTGTATGAGCTCCCGAGATTTCGCGCGCAGGTCCTAATGAACAAGGAGGAGCAAAGATGAAGATCAACTGTCTATCCTGCGGTCACACCATCGACCTCGATGAGACTTACAGCGACTATGAGGGGCAGGTAAAGTGCTATACGTGCAGCGCCCTGTTGGAGGTAAAGCTGGAGGAAAGCCTTGTCAAGGCCGTCAAATTCCTTAAGCTGACTCGCAGCGCCGACGACGGAATATAACACGGAATATACCATGGAATATACCACGGAATATACCACGGGATGTCATTCCTCGCCCGCCCAATTGTCATTCCCGCACTCTTCTTTGTCATTCCCGCGGAGGCGGGAATCCAGGAGTGACGCCGGGTCAGGCAACCCGGTTTACAACAACGGGGGTAGGCCGCATGACTCACGCAGCGGGGCATGTCGAGAGCATATTTTCCGAGGCAGAACAGAATGGATGCTCTCGTAACAAGTCGTCATTCCCGCCCCCGACAAGTACTTTCGAGGGCAGGCTCCGGCGGGAATCCAGACGGAATGCAAATGATCGTAATTTCTGGATTCCCGTTTTCACGGGAATGACAGAATATGGAGTTTGCAGTCTTTTTACGAGTTCATCAGAATAAGGGGGAACGTCAATATGGGCGGCAAAGTAACGAAAAATGAGGGGAAATATCTGTATGCCGTCATTCCGGCGGCAGGGGACCGGGAGTACGGCAATATCGGTATCGACGGGGAGTCGGTTTGTCTCATTGCGGATAACCAGATCGCCGCGGTGGTCAGTAATTTCAGCAATGGGAAGATCCGCCCGGAACGCCGCCATATCGCGGCGCACCAGGCCGTTTTGAAACGCCTCATGGAAGAAGAAACGCCTCTGCCCATCACTTTTGGCGTTATTGCGGAAGGGGCAAAAGCGATCAAACGAATCCTGTCGCTCAACCGAAAATCCTTTGCCGAACAGCTTCGTCGTGTTCATGGCAAGGTGGAGATGGGATTGCGGGTTGCATGGGATGTGCCGAATATTTTCGAGTATTTTGTTAACACCCATGCGGAGATCCGGGCGGCGAGGGACCAGTTCTTGGGGAAAAGTCGTGTCCCCACCCAGGAAGACAAGATGGAAGTCGGGCGTCTCTTCGACCGGGTCCTTCAGGAAGACCGGGAGGAACACACGGACAGGGTGGAGGCGATTCTGTCTCCCGCCTGTTTTGAAATCAAGAGGAACGTTCCCCGGACCGAACGGGACGTTATGAATCTGGCCTGCCTGGTCGGGCGAGAGGCGGTGGATAAGGCATTCGAGGCGGCCATATTCGAGGCGGCGCGCGGATTCGACAACAATTTTTCCTTCGATTTCAACGGCCCCTGGGCGCCTCACAATTTTGTGGACGTGGAACTCCGCTCCTGAAGATCTTCCCCGACGGAGTCTCGCATTCACTTTTCGAGACCTTTGAAAAATACCTCTTTTCTGTCATTCCCACGAAAGTGGGAATCCAGAAAGATTCGAAAACACTGGATTCCCGCCGGCGCGGGAATGACAAGGATCGTAATTTTCAGTAACATTCAAAGGTTTCTTTTCGTCCCTGCGGAGGGTAGAAATGTTCCTGATCGATGACATCCTCATGGCGCCCGCGCGCGGCCTCTTCTGGATCTTCAAGGAGATCCACCGTGCCGCCGAGGAAGAACAGGCCAATGAGGCAGAAGCCATCACGACCAAGCTCGGCGAACTCTACATGATGTTGGAGACGGGGCAGATGACGGAAGCGGAATTCGACGCCGAGGAAAAGGCGCTCCTCGACCGTCTCGACGCCATCAAGGAGGGGGAGAACAGCGGAAAAGAAGACGAAAAGGTTTTGATACGTAAGAGGAAAAGGCAATGATATTCTCCGGGAGGTAAGGATCAATGCGCGGCGCCTCAGAGGAACCGGGTTTTTTGACCGATGTAAACGTCCAGCTCCTGCTGTTCGGCGGCAAGGGCGGTGTGGGGAAAACCACGGCCTCGGCGGCAACGGCGCTCCATCTTGCGAGCCTATATCCCGAGAAATCCCTGCTCCTGGTCTCCACCGATCCCGCCCATTCCCTTGCGGACAGCTTTGACGGGACAGTCCCTCCTGCCAATCTTCAGGTCATGGAACTGGACGTCCAGGCCTATCTTGCCGATTTCAAAGAAAAAAACCGGCAGCGACTCATGGAAATGCCCGACCTGATCCGGAAGTGGCTGGAGGCCTTGGACGCGCTCTTAGCCAAACACCGGTACATGAAGAAGCTTTTCCGGGGGACCTATGAGCGGGACGACCTCGATCACTTCATCGAAGGACTTGCCGCTTCCGTCAAGCAGATGGAAAAACTCCTCAAGGATCATCGGCAGTGCCAATTTGTCCCGGTTATGCTGGCCGAGGCCTTGAGTATTGAGGAGACGCTGGATCTGATCCGGGAATTGCAGCGCCTCCGCATCGGCGTCGTGGATGTGGTCATCAACCGCCTGTACCCGGAA
>JAPLJQ010000551.1 GCA_026388495.1 Deltaproteobacteria bacterium
AGGGTTTGGTGATGTAGCCTTCAATACCCAGCTTCATGCAGGACAGAACATCCTCCTTGTCGGACAGCGACGTTGCCATCACGATGGTTGTCTCGTCGTCTTTGATGTTTGTCCTAATCGTTTTCAATACCTGGTATCCGGTCATTTCCAGCAGATAAATGTCAAGCATAATGATGTCGGGATGCCATTCATTATAGACAAGAATCGCTTCTTTCCCCGAAACGACCATTTTTTTATCGAATATTTGATTAAAAAGTCCCTTGTCATATAGCAGCCTTGTGGTAAGGTCATCCTCAACAATCAGGATCTTGATCTTATCCTTACCATTCTGTGAGCACTGTGACTCAAGCAAATAATTCACTTCGTCTTTTGACAACATGCTGGGTTCCTCTACAATAGCTATGGATTACTGCAACTTCATTCTGACCGGAATCAGGCACTTCGTAAGCGCTGCCGACCTCCTCCACGCTCTGCCGCCGTAATGTACAAAGTTCGGGCAATCTTGGCAAGAAGAATGCATCATGCTGCCTGCCGCTTGTTTTGTTTTATGTCTCCAATTATGATTTGCCTTCTGTCTTCCCCCGCACAAATTCAGGATACAATTCCTTCATGCACTCCGGGCAGATACTGTGACTGAACTCGGCTTCGGTGTGGTCGCGGACATAGATTTCCACCTGGTTCCAGTAGCCCTGGTCGTCCCGGATCTTTTTGCAGTTTGCGCAGATAGGAATAATGCCGCGCAGGGTCTTGATCTGATCGATCGCCTGGCGCAGTTCTTCGATCTTGGCGGCCAGCGCGGCCTGCATCTCGACCATGCGCCGGCCGACATTGATCCGGGCACAGAGTTCTCCGGGGTCATAGGGCTTGCCGAGGTAGTCGTCGGCGCCGGCATCCAGACCTACGACAATATCGTCTTTTTCGCCCTTGGACGTCAGCATGATAATGTAGGGCGGCTGGTCCCTTTCCAGGGCGCGGATGCGGCGGCATACATCGAGACCATTCATTTCGGGCATCATCCAGTCGAGGATGGCCAGCCTGGGCGCATCGGGTTGCTGCATTGCCTTCCAGGCTTCCGCTCCGTTCACCGTCGCCTCCACCTCATGGCCCTGCTTTTTCAGCACCGCCGTCAGGACGGTACGGGACGTGAAATCGTCTTCGGCAATCAGAATTCGCATGGGCATCTCCATGGGTTAAAATGCTGCTCCATCGCTTGCTTCAGTCGGGCGAACTGCCTCTCTATTTCAGGTAGACGGGCCATGACGGCTTCCAGTTTACCGGCCTTGGCAGCTTTCTCCATCTCGAATGCCACCGCGCGCAGACATTCTCCACCGACGTTGGCCGACGCGCCCTTGATGGTGTGGGCCTGGCGCTCCGCCCCCGGGGCATTCCCGGCCTCCAGATAACCCCGCAGCACCTCGATCTGCCGCGGGATGTCCGCGAGAAAACCTTCGGCAACCGTTCGGGCCAAGTCCTCGTCATCCATCAGCCGGGCCATCATGCCCGCCTTGTCGAAGACCAGCGCCTCCGGTTCATGAGCGGAAACAAAAGCAGTTCCTTCGGGCGCCCCCGGCGCTTGATCCGTTGTTTTCGCTGTTTCCTTCGGCAGCCATTTATCCAGCGCTTCCACCAACGCCTGGGGATCAACCGGCTTGGTGACGTAGTCATTCATGCCCACCTTCAGGCAGCGCTCCCGGTCGCCCTGCATGGCGTGGGCGGTCATGGCGATGATGGGGATGTGGTGATTGCGGACCGCGGATTGCGGATCGCGGATTTGCCGGGTCGCCTCCATTCCATCCATTTCGGGCATCTGCACATCCATCAGCACCAGGTCGTAGGGAAGGGTTTCGAGGGCCTTGACGGCTTCCTCGCCATTGGCAACGGCGTCCGCCCGCAGTCCCAGTTTTTTCAGGATGCCCACCGCAACCTGCTGGTTGGTGATGTTGTCTTCGGCCAGCAGGATGCGCACCGCGCCACGGCGCATCTCGCGGATCGTGTGGCGCGTGACGATAGACTGCGCCGGTTGGGCCACGGCCGTATCAACCAGCACGACGGAGAGGCAGCCGAAGAGTTCTGACTGCCGCGCCGGCTTGGTCAGGTAGGCGGCAAACCCGATCTCCTCCATTTGCTTGGCGTCCCCCCGTTGGCCCAGAGAGGTCATCAGCACCAGGCTGGTATCCTTCAGCGTTTTGTCGACTTTGATGGCCCGGGCCAGCGTCGCTCCATCCATGCCCGGCATCTGCATGTCGAGAATGGCGGCCCGGAAGGGATCGCCAGCGTCGCGGGCACGACAGAGCGCCAGCAGTGCCGTGGGGCCGTCCGGGGTCTCTTCCGCCCGCACACCCAATGCCTTGAACTGGGTTATAAGAACCTCGCGGTTGGTGGCGTTGTCGTCCACCACCAGGACATGGGCCCCGCGAATGTCGGCGGGAGGAAGGCTTTCCGTCTGCGCCCCCTCGGGCTGTTTGCCCAGGCGCACGGTGAACCAGAACTCCGAGCCGTGCCATTCTTTGCTGATTACGCCGATCTCGCCGCCCATCCGCTCCGCGAGTTCCTTTGAGATGGCCAGCCCCAGGCCGGTGCCGCCGTACTGGCGTGTGGTCGAGGCGTCCGCCTGGGTGAACTTATGAAACAGGAGTTCCTGCTTCTCCGCCGGAATGCCGATGCCGGTGTCCTTGATGGAAAAGCGGAGCACGGCTTCGGTATCGGTTTCCGATACCCGGCTGGCCCGCACGGCGATCTCGCCATTGTGGGTGAACTTCACGGCGTTGCCCGTCAGGTTGGTGAGAATCTGGCGCAGGCGGCCGGGATCGCCACAGAGATAGGCTGGGACGTCCGGCGCGGCAGCGCAGATGAACTCGAGCCCCTTGTCGTGGGCGCGCAGGGCCAGCATGGCGGCGAAGTCGTCCAGCATGGCGCGCAGGTCGAAGTCCAGCGTCTCCATCTCGAGTTTGCCCGCCTCGGTTTTTGAAAAGTCGAGGATGTCGTTGATCACCACCAAGAGCGACTCGCCGCTGGCGCGTGCGATCTCGGCGTACTTGCGCTGCTCGTCGCTCAGTTCGGTATCCAGCAGCAGGCCGGTCATACCGATCACCCCGTTCATGGGCGTTCGGATTTCGTGGCTCATGTTAGCCAGGAACTCGCCCTTGGCCACGTTGGCCATGGCCGCCTGGGAGGCCATCTCGGCCGCAAACGCCGTCTGTCTCTCCAGGTGTTCATTCATTTCTTCGGCCTCTTCCTTGGCCTTGTGCAGCGCCGTCTCGGCCCGCCTGCGCTCGGTGATATCTTCAAGGGTCTCTATCGCACCAACGAGGGCCCCCTGAGAATCCCTGATGCTTGCTGCTGTAAAACGCAGCCACTTCCCTCCATTACCCAATTCCGGGAAAAAGTCGGTTGCCTCATACGCCCCTTCTATCAACTTGGACTTGATATACTTCCCAGAATACCACTGAGGGTTCGCTTCCAGAATCTCGTCCACCAGGAGATCTGCCATACAAGGTTTCTCTTTACTATAGAAAGCTCTCCAGGGCTGCCTTGTACCAATCGACTCATTGGCTTTGATCCGGCTGAGTTCCTCAAGTGCCTTGTTCCAGTATAATACCCTGTGGTCTTTCCCGATTACAAATGTCGGAATAGGGAAACCCTGAATAACGCTGTGTAACCTCTGTTCACTTTTGATCCGTTCGCTGATCTCCTGTAACAGTTTTCTATTGGCCTCTTCAAGCTCCCCGGATCTCTTGTCGACCAGATTCTGCAGGAGAATATTGCGTTCAAAGATGGAATACGCCTCCCCCACGGAATCGATGCTCCGCTCCACCCTTCTGGTCAAGACCTCACAGATTTTTTTCTTGGCGGAAAGGTTTTTTTCCAGTGCCTTTACTTTTTCTTCCAGCTGTTTGATTCTGTTCTGCTCAGCCACCAATCACAACTCCTGTCAATGTTTGATTCACGTGAATGGAATTGAACTGTTCCCCATAGGTGCTGAATCCGATGGCGCTGCAGTCTCCGAGCAGCCGGTTCATTTCACCAATAATTCCACGGCTGTTCAATTCCAGCTTCCGTAAAATACAATCGCAAAGGATGAAAAAACGGTTTTGCGGGATCTCTTTCTCAAAGAGAGTCATTTGATCCATAAAACTGCTAATGATATCGTCCCCTTTTCCGATTGTGAGCACCAGGCCCTCTTCGATTGCGCTGAACAAGTTCAGACTGTTGTCGGCATCGCGTTTCTGAATGGAGCGCACATACCACTCACCTCCGATTCTCAGCAAAAGCGGATTTTTAGAAAACACCGTTGGATTAAGCTGGTCCAGCTCAAGCCCGAGAACCCTGGCATATTCGAGAGCGGCGGGCTCGCCGTTGATCTCGGTAATGATTCGTCTTTTCGGATCCGCGCCGGTAATGACTATTTTCGTCTCCGTCGGCTGAAAGTGCTGGGTCTTAAATGTCATAAACGGAAGCGTGGTTTCAAAAACCGCAAAAACAGCGGCATCAGATTTGAATTGCCCGTTGTCATAAATATAGGTCTTTTTAAAATCCAGGTCATCGCCGGCGGAACCCCCGATGATGGGAATGTCTTCACAGGAGGTGTAAAGCGATGCAATGGTCGTCTCTTCGAGCATGGAAAGGCCGTCGATCAAAATGAAACCGAACATCCTTTGCCTGTTGAATTCCTTCACGAGCGA
>JAPLJQ010000035.1 GCA_026388495.1 Deltaproteobacteria bacterium
AACATCGGGAAGTCCCACCGTCGAGAATTGAGGGAGGCCGGGGGAAACATCGACCTCTACATCAACGGGATACGATTCTATGCCGATGACGGTACTGCTTGCGACCTTTACAATCAATCTTCGCCCCCTGCAGACCTCTCCCCATCAAGGGATGGAAGAGAGGAACAACCTGTTGTCAAGACGGATCTTTCGAAATTTTCAAAACGCTACATAGCGGTCAACGTTATCCGATTATTTAAACTTCATCTATATGAACGGCGAAAAATATTATAGAATCAAAACATTTATATCAAGATAAATCTTTTTAAAAATATATTTTTTAACCTCCTTGACTGGGGGGATGGGCTATGATAATTTCCCTGCATCAGATTATACCCCATAGTAGGGACAAGCGCATACATGTCAACATTATCCCACCTTGATGATAAAGGCAAAGCACGGATGGTCGATGTTACGGTAAAAGAACCATCCGTACGGGAAGCCCTCGCCCGGGGAAAGGTCGTGATGCACCGGGACACTCTCGCTCTCGTTACAGGGGGAAAAATACCCAAGGGAGATGTTTTCGGCGTCGCAAGGATTGCAGGAATCATGGCAGCAAAAAAAACAAGCGACATGATTCCCATGTGTCATCCCCTTGAGTTGACAGGCATTGACATTCATTTCAGGACAAACGATGAATCGGGGGAGATTATCATTGAAGCCGGCGTAAAAACAGTGGGAAGAACCGGCGTGGAAATGGAAGCGATGACGGCTGTCAGTGTAGCGGCCCTGACGATTTATGATATGTGCAAATCCGCCGATAAAAATATTATCCTGTCAGACATTAAATTGATCTCCAAACGCGGCGGCAAGAGCGGCGCTTTCACCAGGGAAGAATAAAACAACCAATCGTGAGTATGTATCGAAAAACCTTCAAAATAAAAAAAGCGTTTCTCGTTGCCTTTTCCGTTGATGTGGTCCTTTTATGTCTCCTCCTGCTCCTGTCTCTTTTTTTTAAAGGTTCCTCCCTTGAAAGGCTTGTTCTTGCCGTGATTTTCATAACCGCCCTCCTTATTTTTCTTGAATCCTTATCCCGGAAGGTTTTAACGGGGGATCAGGGCATCCTCATCAGGAAATTTCTCAGGGATAAGAAACTTCTCTGGGAAGATATTACCCAGGTGGGAACTGTTGTTATGCGGAAGAGGGTGTACCTTCTGTTGACTACCACGAAGGGGTTCCACATCCTGACCAATGCCTACGGTGAATTTCCCGGACTTCTCCGGGAGATCGCCGATCATGTAGAGAGGGAAAGAATCGACGATGAGGTCCGGAACCAGATTGATCATCCTGTCAAAAAAATATCCGATATCGTCTCGGCATGTTTTGCAGCGGCGGTTCTCGTTGCCATTATAGTCTTCAAAATCATAACGTCGTAAAACGATTTATTACATTTTACACAAGAAAGAAAGGAACCAGATCTATTATGAATCACAGGAAGCTTGGAATAGTTGGAGAGAAAGAAATTCAAGTGTCACTTCCTTCTTCCGTGGAAGACATAATCGAAAAAAAACTCGAAGATATTGCCACCATCCTGTGCGCTGCCGTGAAAGAGAAAAGCAGGCTCCATGAAGAAGTGATGTCCATGGTTGAAAGGAGCCTTTTCAGGATCGCCCTGAAGCGTTCCAACAATGTGAAAAGCTCCGCAGCCACATATCTTGGGATCAATAGAAATACCTTCCAGAATAAATTGGTCAAAATGAGTATTCAGTGTGAAGCATCCCGGAATGCAAAATAGCGCGGGATTCGAGGGATGCGCTTCCCGGTAAAAATGACTATCATTCATGCTCAAAAGAAAATGAAATGACGAAAGAAAATACAACCGGATTATCCGAAAATATTAGGCAACTCATGGCCAAAGGCGTGAGGATTCACAACCCCCTTTCTATTGAAATAGGAAATGAGGTTGATCCCGACAGGATTTCCGGTGAGGATGTTATCATCCATTCAGGGACCAGAATATATGGTAAAAAAACATTGATTTCCAAAGGGTCCGGATTGGGCTATGAATCACCGGTTACCGTCGTTGATTGCCAGCTCGGACCCCATGTGGAATTGAAGGGCGGCTTTTTTAAATCCTCCGTCTTCCTTGAAGGATCCAATCTGTCAAGCGGCGCCCTTATCCGGGAAGGATGCATCCTGGAAGAACAAGCGAACGCGGCTCATGCCGTCGGACTCAAGCAAACCCTCCTTTTCCCTTTTGTCACCCTGGGCAGCCTGATTAATTTTTGCGACTGTTTTATGGCGGGAGGCACAAGCAGAAAAGATCACAGTGAAGTTGGCAGCTCCTATATCCATTTCAACTACACCCCGAATCAGGACAAGGCAACGCCATCTCTCGTCGGTGATGTTCCCAGAGGAGTGATGCTTAACCAGCCTCCCATTTTTTTGGGAGGTCAGGGGGGGCTCGTCGGCCCCGTCAGAATCGGGTATGGAACCGTCATCGCGGCCGGAACGGTTTATCGTAAAGATTGTCCGGAAGGCGGCAAACTGTTAATCGGAAAAAACGATGCCGCAAGAGACGAGACCTTTCATATGGGCTTTTACGGGGACGTCACCCGACGGGTCTATAACAACATCTCCTATCTTGCCAATCTTCTGGCTCTCAGAGAATGGTATGTTCACATCCGGCAGCCTTTTTTCCGGCTTCAGGATATGGGAGAAGGATTGTACATGGGAATGATGGACGCCCTCGAAAGCATGATCGGGGAAAGAATAAACCGATTTCGGGCCCTTTCCGAAAAAATGGAGGCGTCCATAGCCCTGGGAGAAAAAGTACGATATAAAAAGACCATCCTCAAGCAGGAAAAGGAATTTCTTGAAAACTGGCCGGAAATTGAAACCTGCTTCAAAAGCGGGCATGAAACAAGGATCGATCAAAAAAACCGCGATGATTTTGCAGGAATAATTCTCCATAAAATCAACAGGGGAGAAAAGAACTATCTGCAGGTTATTAAAAGTCTCGACAAACGGGAATCAGCCATTGGAACACAATGGTTACAGAACATAGTAGACGACATTACCCGTTCTTCTCTGAATCAATTGCCATCCTTCAGGTTTTAATGAAGAAAAGACGCCACAGGAAAAATAAAGATGTTTGCTGAGCCCCGAACATATTTCGTCAGCGCGATACATTTTCTAAAAAAATGGAAGATCTTTGCAGGGATCGATGTCCGTAAAGCCCCTCCCTGTTCCGTGATTCTTTTTCCTCTTTATCCCGATGTGCTTTTCTGTGGTTTTGCCGGTGTTCTTGCCGTCAAGAGGGACAGTGCGCCGGCAGCGTTCGATCCTGTTCATCAACTGATCCGGCGGTTTCAGACAGTGAGACAGAAAAACATCGTGCATTTGCTTACCGGCACGATCTCTTCCCGTCACTATCTGGACGGCGCGAAGGGCTTGGAAGAAATGGGGGAAACCGTCCTCCGTCTCAAGGAAGACCGCCCCTTTCAGCAGATCTTTTTCGATGCGGGAAAAGCGGCGGAACTCTCCGATCTTTTGGCAGACATGAAGGGTTTTTTCTCGGAGGAAGAAAAACTCCTTGAAGAAAATGCCGCCAGTTTCTCCACGGTCGATATGGAAACCATCAACAGCAGGCACATCCTCATAAAGGACATCATCTGGAGCATCGAGAAAGATATTCTCGAAAATATCGGAAAAATCCTGCAGCTTTCGGGTTTAGATCAAACCGACAGCATCACCCCTGAAACACTGAAAAAATACAAAAAACTCAATTTTCTCCTGAACAACATAGACAGACTCGAAGTCCGGGGAAGAGATTCCGCCGGGATTCAGATATCCTTTACCCTGCATGACGACGCGGCCCTCGAATCAACCATGAAAATCCTTCAGGAGAAAGGTCTGTATGATGAATTTCAGAAGAGAGTCCGTCCCGGAGATCTGATCAACGGCTCCGTTCTTCTTACATCATCGTCCCGCGACGGAAAACATACCCTGTCTTTCGTGTATAAAATATCTTCCATCATCGGTGAACTGGGTCAGAATGTCAGGGCGTTGAGGAAGGACATTGCCGGGGATGGCGTCTTTCAGGAATTTTCCAGGGTCGAGACAGTTTTCCAGATATCCATAGGCCATACACGCTGGGCTTCCGTCGGCTCCATTACAGATGAAAACAGCCATCCCGTCAACAATTATACAGTGAGCGGGAACAAGATGAAAAATTATTCCCATTACGGTGAGGGGAACTGGTTCATCAGCGTGGTTCTGAATGGGGATGTGGACAACTATCAAAGTCTTCGAAACGATCTGGAGGGTAAGGGGGTTTTCATCGCACCGGATATCACAACGGATACGAAGATCATACCCCTGCAAATCGAGCAATATCTCCTTGAAGGCCACGATCTCACGGAGGCTTTCAGACTGGCCGTGTCGGATTTCGAAGGTTCTCACGCCGTTGCCATGATCAGCAATGCCGAACCGGGGAAGGCCTTTCTTGCCCTTAAGGGAAGCGGACAGTCTATATACATCGGGCTGGCCCCCGATCAATACGTTTTTGCCTCGGAGCTTTACGGCATTGTGGAAGCCACCCCTTTCTTCCTCAAGATGGATGGAGAAAAGCCGTCCGATCCCGAGAAGCCTGAATCGACAGGCCGGATATTCGTTATCGACGAAGATTCACAGGGAGGCGTTTCGGGGATAACGGTTCTCTGTTATGACGGAGCCCCTGTAACTGTCGGGACAGATGACATTCACAGGGCGGAAATCACGACCCGCGATATCGACCGGGGAAACTATCCCCACTTCTTTATGAAGGAAATAAACGAATCAACGCTTTCCGTGAGGAAAACCCTGAGAGGCAAGTACCGCATTTCCGTAAACGAAGAGGGGGGATACGCTGTTTCCTTCAATTTAGGCCATGACATCATACCGGAAAAGTTCAGACAGTCCCTCATGGGGGGTGAAATCCGGCGGATACTGGTCATCGGTCACGGCACTGCCGCCGTTGCCGGCATGGCCGTCGCCGATGGTTTTAACCGGTATTTAAAAGATTCTAGAATCCGTATTGAGGCGAAAGTGGCCTCCGAACTGAGCGGTTTCGCCCTCGAGGACGATCTGAAAGACACCCTGGTTATTCCCATCACACAATCGGGAACAACGACGGATACAAACCGCGCCGTCGCCATGTCGGCAGAGAGGGGCGCCACCGTTATCGCCATCGTCAACAGGAGACAGTCCGATATCACAAGCAAGGCGAACGGCGTCTTTTACACGAGCGACGGGAGAGATATTGAAATGTCCGTCGCCTCGACCAAGGCATTCTACTCCCAGATCGTCGCCGGACATATCCTGGCGCTGTGTATTGCCCGGATCCTCAAAACAGTCTCCGACGATTTCATTGCGGGGGAACTTCACAATCTGGAACAGGCGCCTCGCATGATGGAAAGGCTCCTGGAAAAACGGGATGACATCAGACAATCCGCCGCGCAAATGGCCAAACAGAGGAGATACTGGGCTGTCGTGGGAAGCGGACCGAACAAGGCGGCGGCGGATGAAATCAGGATTAAAGCCAGTGAGCTGTGCTACAAAACCATATCCTCCGATATCATCGAAAACAAGAAACACATCGACCTGTCCGCGGAACCCCTGATCATCGTCTGCGCGGCGGGAAATCCGGAAACAGTCATATCCGACATTGTCAAGGACGTGGCCATTTTTAAAGCCCACAAAGCGGGTGTCATTGTTTTCGCCGACGAGGGCGAAGACCGGTTCAACAACATCGCCGATGCGGTCATCGGGATTCCCGGAGCGCCCATGCCCCTGCCGGTTATTCTCAATACACTGGCGGGACACCTCTGGAGTTATTATGCCGCCAGCAGCATTGACGGAGACGCCTCAAT
>JAPLJQ010000087.1 GCA_026388495.1 Deltaproteobacteria bacterium
ACATGGAAACCCTTCACGGCCAGATTTACGTGTTTTTCGTTATGACTGTGGCTGCCGCTGAAGTGGCTGTGGGCTTGGCCATTATCATGCTGCTCTTCAGGAACTGGGGAACGGCCAACATAGACGACATCAATCTGATGAAGTGGTAAGAAGGAGCTCACGATGCATCAATATGTGTGGCTGATTCCGTTATTTCCCATTCTGGGGGTTTTAATCAACGGACTTCTGGGACCAAGGCTGCCCAAAAAGGTGATCGGTCCCATTGCCTGTATCGCCGTGGGGATGTCGGCTATCCTGTCAACCCTCATATTCCTGGAAGTGAAGGCCCTGCCTCCCGAATCGCGCATACTCAATGACGTCGTATCGTACACCTGGATGCTGGCCGGAAATTTTTCCGTGGATATCGGTTTCCTGATTGATCCCCTTTCCCTCGTCATGCTCCTGGTGGTCTGCTGGGTTAGCCTTTTGATCCATATCTATTCCATCGGTTATATGCACGGCGACCCCGGCTACGCCCGTTATTTCACCGAACTGAACCTGTTTGTCTTCTTCATGCTGATTCTGGTTTCCGCCAACAATTTTCTCATGATGTTCGTAGGGTGGGAAGGCGTGGGGCTGTGTTCCTATCTCCTCATCGGATTCTGGCTTGAAAAGAAATCCGCCACCGACGCAGGAAATAAGGCGTTTTTCGTCAACAGGATCGGCGATTTCGGATTCCTCCTGGGAATTTTCGGTATTTTCTTCTATACGGGCACTCTCAATTTTCAGGATGTCTTCGCCAAGGCGCCTTCGACCTTTGCCTATGGCGGTATGGAGATTACCCTGATCACCCTGGCTCTTTTCGTGGGGGCGACGGGCAAGTCGGCACAGCTTCCGCTCTATACCTGGTTGCCGGATGCCATGGAAGGTCCCACTCCGGTCTCCGCCCTCATCCATGCCGCCACCATGGTGACAGCGGGTGTGTATATGGTCGCACGAACCAACGTTCTCTTTATGATGGCGCCTGTGTCGCTTCTTACGGTGGGAATCATCGGCGCGCTGACCGCCATTTTCGCCGCCACGATCGGCATGACCCAGTTTGATATCAAAAGGGTCCTGGCCTATTCCACGGTGAGTCAGCTTGGATATATGTTTTTAGCCTGCGGGGTCGGCGCGTTTTCCGTCGGAATTTTCCACCTGATGACGCATGCCTTTTTCAAGGCTTTGCTCTTTATGGGCGCCGGCAGCGTCATGCACGCCCTTGCCGGAGAGCTGGATATGCGCAAAATGGGGGATCTGCGACACCACATGCCCCACACATACCGCACCTTCCTGATCGCAACACTGGCCATTGCCGGCATCCCGCCTTTGGCCGGTTTCTTCAGCAAAGACGAAATTCTCTACAAGGCCTTCAGCAGCCAGAGCACGATCTGGGCATCGAGCGGCTATGTGCTGTGGTTGATCGGCCTTATCGCGGCGATTATTACCGCCTTCTACATGTTCCGGGTTGTCTTCATGACCTTTTACGGGAAAAGCCGGGTGGATCATCATGTCGCCGAACACCTCCATGAATCCCCTGCGGTGATGACCGTTCCCCTGTGGATTCTGGCCATTCTTTCCATCATAGGCGGCTGGATCGGAATACCCTGGATCGAGAGCTTCAACCTTTTCCCTCAATGGCTGGAACCCGTCATGAAAGGCAAAGAGATCGTAAGTCAAATGGCTATGGGAATCCCGGAACATGCGGTCCACCATTCCTTAAGC
>JAPLJQ010000454.1 GCA_026388495.1 Deltaproteobacteria bacterium
AAGATCAGTCTGGCATTTTTTACCAGATCAAATTCCATATCCAGCCCATCAAAGCTGTGAAAAAAAACATCATAGACGATTCCCCTTTCCCAGAGGTGTCGGGTGCCCAGTTGAATGTCATCGAGCTCGGAATCCAGAATGTCTTTGAGTTTAATCGAAAGGAGGATCGGACCCTTCTTTTGCCCGAGAAGATCACGAAGGGTCATGCGGTGAACACGCATCAAGTTGGCAAGAATGCTGTTAAACTTGGCAACCCCCGACAGGGTGGGGTTGGTATGGGACGTGATAATACACCGGTATTTCATCGGCGTTTAACCTCTCTGATGCTTTGAGTAGGCCGGGTATTTTGCATTTCATAGTCCACCATGATTCTCACCAGTTCCCGGAATCTGGTTTTGGGCTCCCATTTCAATTTTCCCTTGGCCTTGCTGTTGCTGCCTCTCAGGACAGTCAATTCAACAGGCCTGAAAAACTCCGGGGATATTCTCACAACCGCCTGTCCGTTATCTTTTCTGATGTACGCTTCTTCAATGCCCTTCTTTCCGTTGCGCTCCGCGTCAAGGCCAACGACACAAAAAGCCTCTTCCAGAAATTCCCTGACCGTGTGGACCTCTCCCGTTGAGATGATGTAATCGTCAGGCGCATCCTGCTGCAGCATGAGCCACATAACCTCAACGTATTCACTGGCATAACCCCAGTCTCTCCAGACATCGAGATTTCCCAGATAGAGGCAATCCTGTTTTCCCTCTTTTATGTCCACGACACCGCGAGCGATTTTCCTGGTGACAAAGTTCTCACCTCTTCTCGGCGATTCATGATTGAACATGATCCCGCAGCAGACGTACATGTCGTAGCTCTCCCGGTAATTTACGGCGATCCAGTGGGAATAACATTTGGAGATGGAGTAAGGATTACGGGGATGAAACAGTCCCTCTTCTGTTTGTATTTCCTCGGTAAGCCCGAACATCTCCGATGTGGAGGCATGATAAATCCGGGCATGGGGCGTAATGGACCGGAGGGCTTCCAGGAGTCTCGTCGTGCCGAGAGCATTGACGTCAGCCGTTAAAACGGGCTGCTTCCAGCTGATTGCCACGAACGGAAGCGCTCCCAGATGATAAACCTCATCCGGCAAGGCTTGTCTCACAGCATGATCCAGGGATTTCTGATTTCGAAGGTCTCCTTCCATCAATATCAATCTATCTTTTATAGGGTCAATCCATCTCAGAGGCTCATCTCTCAAAACCAGGCCGAATACGTCATATCCTTTTGCCAGCAGAAATTCGGCCAGATAGGATCCATCCTGCCCGGCAATGCCTGTAATCAGTGCTCTTTTCATTTCCCGTCTCATCGACCAAGTAACGTGATATTCTTATCCATCGGATGAATGATCCAATTGCTTTTCAGGGTAGGACTGTTAAAATTAAGATCCTGGGCTGAGGCATGAAAATGCAGTTTCCCCTTTAAATTCAGTGAATCGGCGAGGCAGAGGAAGCTGCTGTTGATGCAGTGAATTTCTCTTGCGTTTTCGATTAGTTCCACATAGTCAAAAATATTGTCCGTAAAGGTTGTGTCGGGAATGAATTTGTATTGATTTCTGATAAAATCTCCGCGAATTTTCTTTACACCCGTGGAAGAAGTATGGTGCAGGAATATAAAATTTTTGGGCGCCACGCCGGGAAATCTCATGTGGAATAACTTTTTCCAGTCGCAAGAGTTTTTCGGCAATTTGAAACGATCCCATCGCAGATTGAAATCCAGGTTCATCTGTTCATAGAATCTCCGATCCCACTGGCGGCCCGATTTTTCCCAGATTTTTTTTGCCTGTCCCACGTTGCCGTTCCAGATGACCTCTAATCCCTCCTTTGCCATGAAACGGCAGTAACGGTCTGTTTCGGCGTCGTCGTCGAAGGGAGCCACTTTTATCCTCGGGTCATCGCTGTACATGAATTTCATGGATGTTTCATAATGTCGCTTGACGGGAACGATCACAATGTCCTCCTCGGCCAGATGCCGGAAGATGGCGTTGCAGATGATATGGTCGCCCAATCC
>JAPLJQ010000398.1 GCA_026388495.1 Deltaproteobacteria bacterium
GCTGGGACTTGCCGGGCAAAGAACATGTTGAGGAATATTTTCGGTACATGTATCGGCGGAACTTCAGACCCAAAACGTACGCCAGTAACTTGGCAGCGATTTATATCTTTCTCACTGTTGTCAGGGATTCCGGGAAGACCCGTTTGGAGGAGATCACAAAACATGATTTGGAGGCTTTTATTGAGCATGAGCAGGACCGAGGGTTGATGCTATCGACGGTGCGGACAAGGCTTCACTGTGCCAATGCTTTTTTACGCTATGTAATTGAAGCAGAGGTTGTCAGCGGTGATGTCCTGGCAAGAAGGATTCGCCTGAAGAAGCCCGAGACATTACCGAGGGCCATGGACCCTGACGATGTGAAGCGCCTGCTTTCCATTATTGATCATACGAGAGACCGGGCCATGGTCACGGTGCTTCTGCGGACGGGGATGAGAATCGGAGAGTTGCTCAACACAAAGATGCTGGATCTTCACCTCAAAGATCGAAGGATTGATATTTACGAAGGGGAGAAGAACCGATTGGGGCGAGTTGTGTATCTCAGCGATGATGCGGTCGGTGCTTTGAAGGCATGGCTCAAGATGAGAGACGCTCATAAGGAGTTTCTCTTTTACGCCAATGGTAGAAAAAACATGTCTTATAGTACGTCACATCTTGTTTTTGAGCGGTGTCTCACAAAAGCCGGTCTTGCCCATAAGGGGTATTCCCTTCATGCGCTTCGGCATACGTTTGCAAGTGAGCTTCTCAATGCCGGCATGCGGATTGAGTGTCTCCAGCCGTTGATGGGGCACAGTTCTCTGGATGTGACGCGGCGCTATGCCCAGCTCACGGACAAGACGCGGGAGGAAGAGTACTTCAGAGCCATGACGATTATCGAAAGGGGGGAGATCGATGGACATTACCGACGCGATCATCAGATACAGGCGCTTCTTAAAGAGAAGGAACGTCTCACCCAACACTGTTAAGAGCTGTTTGAACGGCCTGAAACATTTTGTGGTCTGGCTTGATGTGCCGATCGAGGAAACCACATACCGGAAGATTGTTGCGTATATGGATTACCTGCTTGGCAAACGGTTAAAGCCAAAGACGATAAACTGTTATCTCAACAGTGTCTGTCAGTTTTACCACTACCTCTCAGAAGAGGAGGGAATCCCGATCGTGAATCCTGTGAAAAAGCCGAATATCATGAAGCTCCCCAGGGGACTTCCCAAGCATCTGAACGACGAACACATAGAAACCCTCTTCAAGAATCTGAAAGGGCCAAGGGATCGAGCCATGTTTATGATTATGCTCCGATGCGGATTACGGGTGGAAGAAGTGGCTCATCTTTCCCTCGGCAACATTGATCTTAAACGCAGAACCCTGTTTATCCAGGACGGCAAGGGCGCCAAGGATCGGATTGTTTATATCAGCAACGACGCCCTTGCTGCTCTCCTGGAATATCTCAGGGTGAGACCTGCAAATAAAGTAAAAAAGGTTTTTCTGGTAGAGAAAGGACCTCTTACCGGTCAGGCTTTATCGGTTCGCGGCATCCAGAAACGGATGGAGTATTATGCCTGCAAAACGAAACTGAGAATCTCCTGTCATCATCTTCGCCATACGATGGCCACACAGATGTTGAATGCCGACACCGATCTCTCTACGATCCAGGATCTCCTGGGGCACAACTCCATCAGGACAACACAACGGTACTGCCGGATATCTAACCCGAAAGTACGAAGGGATTACTTCAAAGCCATGGAGGTCATAATGCAACGAACGGTTGGCAACCCAAATAATCCTTGACGAGGCATGGAATTTATGAAAATGTAAACACCGTATAAAACATTAATATCAATAGCAAATATGGATTATGTTACGTATAGGTAGGTGTTGTCAAGGTCCGGCACGTGTCATTTTTTCTTCGATCGCACCCTTGCAGTACGGGTTGAAATCTGCAGTCCAAACGCCTTCCTTTAAAAAATGAGAAGCCTCACTCGTGCCTTAGCGCCACGATGGGGTCCAGGCGGGCGGCCTTGAGCGCCGGGAAATAGCCGAAGATCACCCCCACCAGCGCCGAGAAGAGGAAGGCGATCAGGACGATCCCCCCGTAGAAGACGAACGGCACGTTGAGCACTGCCGAAAGCCACACCGATCCGACCAGGGCCAGGACGATGCCGAGGATGATGAGGAAGGAGTGCAGGAAGTTCCGCCGGATCTCGCGCAGGGCGAGGGGTGGGGCCAGTACGGCGAACCGTCGGGCAGAAC
>JAPLJQ010000066.1 GCA_026388495.1 Deltaproteobacteria bacterium
AATTCGTAAAAAGTCCCCCAAACCGTCATACCGGCGAAAGCCGGTATCCAGAACTGCTTAAAAACACTGGATTCCGGGTCAAGCCCGGAATGACAACTTTTTACGAAACCATTGTTTTTGATAAATGCCGCAGCAGGGCAATGGAGCCTGTTCTATTCATTTCCTGAACGCCAAATGGTTGAAAATATTTCAACACCGCCGCAGTCTCATCCTGCAGTCCGGTTATTTCGAGGACGTAATAATCGGGAGACATGGTCACGATTCGGCAGCCGAACATTTCAATGGCCCTCAGGATGTCGGAATGAATTTCCTGTTTCATGACAGGAACGCCGATCAACATCATTTCTCTCTGAATGTATGACGGTCCCGTGAGATCGGAAACTTCCACAACATCCACCAGTTTTTCCAGTTGTTTCTTTATCTTTTCCGTAAAATCGGGATCGGATTCACTGGTGAGGGTGATCCTCGATACCTCCGGGTTTGTCGTTTCCGCAACGCAGAGGCTTTTGATGTTATATCCGTGACGTCCGAATACATTTCCCACGCGGGAGAGCACTCCCGGTTGATTGCTGACCAGGATGGAAATGGTCTGTTCCTGTTCGCGTACTGTTCTCAGCATGGAAAGTCCTCCGTTATCAGTCAAGTCTGTCATGTATCATTTCAATATTCGAGCATCCGGGCGGTATGATGGGATACACGTAATTTTCCGGATCCACCATTGCTTCAAGCACATAGGGGCCGTCGGTGTTGACCATCGCGTCGATACCGGATCGGGGGTTTTCATCCACCTTAATCCTGCTCCCCGGAATGCCGAAGCCACGGGCGACCGCCACAAAATCGACCTTGCTTCCCAGATCGATCGTGTTGAAGCGGGAATGGTAAAAGAGATCCTGTATCTGTTTGATCATGCCCAGATGGCCGTTATTGATGATGATAATCTTTATTGGCAGATTATAGTAGCCGATGGTCGCCAGCTCCTGGATGTTCATGTAGAACCCGCCATCGCCCGATATAGTCACCACTGCCTTTTCCGGCGTCCCGACCTGCACACCGATTGCAGCGGGAAGACTGAATCCCATAGTGCCCATGCCGCCGCTCGTAATCAGGCTGCGGGGGCTATGAGCCTTCCAGGTGCGTACGGTCCATATCTGATTCAGTCCGACGTCCGCAACGACTGTCGTTTCTTTCGGCATGGCTTCCTGAACCATGCGAATGAAATTTCCCGCATCACCGCACCCGCCGTCGGAAAGCTTGTTTTCGATATCTTCCCTTTCCGTATGGATCCTCTGCAGCCAGTCCGACTTTTCTTTCTCATGAATAAGGGGCAGCAATGCCGTCAGGGCTTCTTTAATATCGCCGATATAGGGCAGATTGATCTTGATGCTCTTGCCGATGGAGGTGGGATCGATATCGATCTGGGCGATTTTCGCCAGCGGGGCGAATTCCTCGATGAGGGCGGTGCTGCGGTCTGAAAAACGGGTACCCACGGCCAGGATAAAATCGCATTGATGGATGATGGTGTTCGCCAGTTCGTTGCCGTGCGTTCCGATCAACCCCAGGTTGTATCCGTTGGCCGCATCGACGGAACCGATACCCATCATGGTCGTCACGAAGGGAATTTTTGCCTTCTCTATGAGAGCGCGTATCAGGTGGAAAGAATTGCTCAGTTTTATTCCCCCGCCGATGATGATAATCGGCCGTTCGCTTTGATTCAGGGACTTGGCAATATTTTCTATCTGTTCCTGATTTTTCACATCCCTGCCGTTCGTTCTCAGTGCAGATACAGGCGTTTCTTCTGCCGGATCGTATTTTGATGCCAGAATATCACGGGGGATGTCCACAAGCACGGGGCCCGGCCTGCCGGTTTTGGCAAGTTCAAATGCATTCCTCAGAGTGGATACGAGGGTGTTCACATTGTGGACCTGGTAGCTGTGTTTTGTGATGGGCAGGGTAATGCCGATGATGTCCGTTTCCTGGAAGGCGTCCTGCCCTAAAAGGCTTGTGCTCACCTGAGCCGTCAGGGCGACCATGGGGGTTGAATCCATATAGGCGGTGGCAATCCCCGTAACGAGGTTGGTCGCACCCGGACCCGACGTGGCAAGGCAAACACCGACTTTACCCGTCGCACGGGCATATCCGTCAGCGGCGTGGGCGGCCGCCTGTTCGTGTCTCATCAGATAATGGCGGATCGGACTGTTCATCAACCGATCATGAATCGGAAGGGTATTGGCGCCCGGATATCCGAAAATGACTTCCACCCCTTCTTCCATGAGGGTTTTCAGAATAATGTCTGCACCGATGATTTCCATTTTTCTTACTCCTTTATCTCAAACAATAAAAAAGCCGCGGATTCTCTCGAACAGCGGCTTTCCTGAATAAAAAAGCCGCGGGTTTGGGGCCCGCGGCTCTTCGTTTCTATGTCAGTCCATCACAGAAACCGAGCAGCGGCCCCCTTAAGTACGAGTACTACTACGGCTACGAGTGCGAACAAAATGTTATTCATGGGATTGTGATGGATCATATCGTTACCATTATTTGCGAATTTGCCCTATCGTATATGAAAAAAAATATTTGTCAAGCGGTTTTTACCCTACTGTTTTTAACGGGCGTTGTCCGGGTCGTTTTTAGTGACATCCTCCGGGGTGTCGTTTACCTCCACAGGCACGGCGTTTCCCGGGGTTGTGCCCTCGAGGAAGCATTCATAGATTCCACCCCGGGATGATTGGGTCACGGGAACACCGGATCTCGGGTCAACCTTGATAAAAACAATACCATCCGGTACGGGAAACGTCTCGACAGGGATGCCCTGAAGGGCTTTTTCCATGAAATACAGCCAGATGGGTGCAGCCGCCCTGCCGCCCTGCTCCTGTTTGCCCAGGGATCTTTCCTGATCGAACCCGACCCAGACTCCGGCAACCAGAGATGGGGTGAAGCCCATGAACCATGCATCTCTCACGTCGTCTGTTGTTCCCGTCTTGCCCGCCACAGGTCTGCCGATGCTTTTTACCCTTCTCCCCGTACCGCTTTCCACAACATCCTGCAGCACATAGGCGGACATGAAGGCGATGCGGGGATCAATCACCTGTTCACTTTTTGGCAGATTTTCCTCAAAGATATGACCGGTGCGGTCGACGATTTTTTTAATCATGAAAGGCGTAACCCGCTTGCCCTGATTGGCCAGAACCCCGTAACCACGTACCATTTCCTGAAGGGTAACCCCGGATGTGCCGAGAGCCATGGAAAGATTTCTTGACAGGGGAGACGATATCCCCATGTTGGCGGCATACCCGGCCGCGTAATCCACGCCGATTTCCTGGAGCACCTTGATCGTGATGACATTCCGCGACTGGACAAGGGCCGTTCTCAGGGTGGTCGGCCCGTTATATTTTCTGTCGAAGTTTTGTGGCCTCCAGTAGCCATCGGGTTGTGATTTGTCCGGGTACTCAATGGGGGCATCGACGATTTTGCTTGTCGGCGTCATCCCCTTATCGAAGGCAGCGGTATAGATAAACGGTTTGAAGGCAGATCCCGCTTGTCTCCGTGACTGGGTCGCCCGGTTGAATTCGCTTTTTTTGAAATCCCTTCCGCCCACCATGGCCCGGATGGCGCCAGTCCTGGCATCCATACAGAGAAGGGCTCCCTGTGCCAGTCCTTTTTCGTACTTTTCCCGTGCCTCTAATTCCGCCAGACCTCTATCAACAGCATTCCGCGCCGCTTTTTGCATATTGATGTTGAGGGTGGTATAAACCTCAAGCCCTTCTTTATAAAGGACATCGCTGCCATACTTTTCCTGAATGTACCGGCGGACATTTTCAATAAAGTAGGGAGCGATTTTGTCCTTGGGTAGGACCGACCTTAGCTTGATCGGGACGGCCAGGGCTTTTTCCTTTACATCCTGCGTGATGTATTCATC
>JAPLJQ010000394.1 GCA_026388495.1 Deltaproteobacteria bacterium
AAGGCGAGGAGGTCGTCCCGAAAGAAGCGGTGGAAGGCGCCGTGGAGAAAGCGGCCGTTCGGGCCGTACATGGAGAGGAAATCTTCGAGGTCACAGGCGTTCGTCAGGTTGCAGCGGTTCTTCCCGCTGACGAGAATCTTCTTCCCCGGAGCGTCCGTCTTTTCCACCAGAAGGACCTTCGCACCCATTTCCGCGGCCCGTCCGGCGGCCATCATCCCGCCGGCGCCGGCGCCGACCACGATCACGCGGTCGGATTCCATTCCCGGCTTCGGTACCCATTTTATTAAATTTTCCATCACAATTACGGTTGTTTAGAGAGAGTTCCTAACCCCCCTTATTCCCTTTGGGGTACTTTTTCAAGGTACGCCAATTATCGCAACCTGAACCGGAGCATTTTCGACCGGGGAATTAAACACCTTTTCCATGAATGCACTACCCTCATCCCGATCATAACTTTGATGTAGGAATAGTACTTTCCATAGATCATCTGAAGGGTCTCGTGGCCAATCATCTCTTGAACCCTCTTCCACCGTGTCGATCGGGTATAGCGCCCTTGTAAAACCGGGCGCCTAAAAATACCGAAGCAACCCTTTCTCGCGCCAATTTTTTAACTGTCGAAGGAGTCACCCTAAATCTACCAGCAACCTCCTGCCTGTGTCAAATATACCTTTGTGCTGCATGCATCTTTTTCCATCCTGATGTCTCCCATCCGGGAATCGGACGGTAACATCATCGATGACCTCCTGGGTTCAACCCCAGAAAGTCCTTCAAAAGTCAATATTCCTCCGGTAATCAAACATGTAAATTAAATCTGTATAATGCCCGCGTTTCTTGCAAACGGCAACCATGCTTTGATATATTTAGTTGCCGGAGTAATAATTCTAAATTCCTGGTTTCTGTTGTCTGTCGCGTTCAAAAGTGGGGAGGACCCTCTCGGAAGCCCCCCTTTCATATTACTGAGGAATCTCTGTCATATCGTTTGATCTTATGAGATAATTGCAAAACTCGAAAATTAGCTGAATTTTGCAATCAATGGTATGAACCACGGGGCGCGTCCCAAACCCTAAATTCCGCCGCATGCGGCGGTGAATAACCCCTATTTTTTTAATGGATTTAAAGTCTTGAAAATAAATGAAGAAAGTGCTATTTTTTACCTCACATTTAAACATACAAAATAGGAGGAACGCTGTAAGGAATGAGACTCTCTTCAATATTTAGCATAGCATACAAAACACACTTTTCCCAGGATTGGAAAAGGAATTGGATCCGCTGATGGAAAAGCAGCAGGAGTTTGTGCGGGTGATCGAACTTGCGGAAGTTCAGAAACACATGAGTCCGTATCGGCGGCAAGGGATCGGGCGCAAGCGGGATGATCGGCTGGCCATCTTGAAGGCGTTCGCGGCTAAGGCGGGTTACAATTTTCCGACTACGAAAGTGTTGATTGCCTACCTGCACGATGGCACGAATTTGCGACGGCTGTGCGGGCAGGAGAGCAAGGGGGGATATTCCGTCGGAATCCACGTTTTCTCGGGCGTTTGAGGAATTCTCTCGCGGTGATCTGGGGCAGAAGATTCACGAGTCGATGGCCAAGAGTTTTGCAATTGGCTCTACATAACGAAAAATTTAAACAGATAGAGACCTGAAGGTTTGCGCATATTGTCATTCTGAGGAGCCTTTTGACGAAGAATATCTTGTGATGTTAGATTCTTCTCGTAGTTTACCCTTGAGTGAAGCGAAGGGCTCAGAATGACGCGAAGGGTGTTTTTCAAAGCGGTTTCAAGCAAGCAAACATTTGCAGATGAGCACTGAGTTTATGGACCCGCAGGACAGAACGCAAAAAAAACCGGAGACCAAGTTCGCAGAACAGCTCATCTATGCTTTAAATTACATAAAAATGCAGGTGGGAATGTATCCTGAAGGTCATAGCATGATCTCGCAGGGTCTCGACAGTGTCTTAGATGTGCTTCAAGCGATTTTTGCCCTTAAGGGGCAGATAACCATTAATGTGGAAGATGATGCCCTGTATGTGGGTGAAGATATTTTAGATAAAAAAAATCGTAACAATAGGCAATTTGCCAAATGGTTGAATGATCTGTATATCACTTCAATAACGTTATCAAGGGGCTTGACGAGAGACGAATTGCTAAAATTCCAGAATATTCTTGCAATGAAAATTTCGGATATCCTGGTCTTAGGAAATATCGAGAAAGTCTTTGCCGATAGCTTTATTGCGCATATCAAGGTGAAAGGTCTCGATTTAGGCAATTTCAGCTCTACTAGTGAAAAGATAATTGATCGTGAGATTTTGAAAGGCAAACAGCCAAAGGTGAAAGGTCCCGATGTAGGCTATCTCAGTTCTACGGATGAAAAGATAACGGATCGTGAGATTTTGAAAGGCAAACAGCCAAATGTGAAAGGTCCCGATTTAGGCTATCTCAGTTCTACGGATGAAAAGATAACTGACCGTGAGGAATTAGAAGACAAGAAGCAATTTGAAGACGAATTATGGCGAAAATTTACTTCCTCTTTAATTACCCAGAGCACTGATGAAGGGGGACAAAAGTCGCGATCCCCAGAATATTCCAACATCGATTCTCATGACTTTGTAAAGCGTCTGAACGAAGAAACGATCAACTGGGACGTCTTCTTGAAGGATTACCGCTCTTTGATAATCCAATATCTTCGTTCCGAGGATGAAGAAAAAAAACCAAC
>JAPLJQ010000207.1 GCA_026388495.1 Deltaproteobacteria bacterium
AAAATCTGATTTTAAGAGCGATTAAAAGATAGAGGTAATTGCAAAAGTCCGCCATTTGTCATTCCGAACGAAGTGAGGAATCTTGAATGTGTTGATAATAAAAGATTTCTCCCTTTGGTCGAAATGACAATCGATCCCTTGGGGACAGATTTGAAATCTGTCCCCAAAAGATCATAGATCATAACGGGAGTAAGGGTATGGGAATGAGAGGTATGTTGCGGCGGCTGGTTATTGTCGTACTGATTTGTCTTACTCTGTGCTCGGGTTTGTCGGCGGCGGAAAATGATCAGGTGCTGACTTTGCAGGAGAGCATCGACCTGGCTTTAAAGCAAAGCGTGATGGTCCATTCGGCGAAAGAAGGCGTTGCAGGGGCGGAGGCGCAGAAACAGGAGGCGTTTACAGGATTTTTGCCGAAGCTCAGTACGTCCTACAACTATACCAGGTTCAATACTGATCCTTATTCCATCCTTTACGGATTGTCCACTCCCGGTTCAAAAACCACCATGACGACGGGCACCAGGGATAACTATGTCTGGGCGCTGGAGGCCAGGCAGCCTGTATTTGCCGGCGGAGGCATTCTTGCAAACTACGAGGTGGGCAGGCTTGGCGTAGACGTGGCACGGCTGGATGAAAGGATGGTGACGCTGGATATTACCCGGGAAGTCAGGATTGCCTACTTTAACACCATCAAGGCGGAGAAGCTTCTGGATGTGGCGCAACAGTCCGTTAAACAATTAGAGTCTCACCGGAACACGGCGCAGCGATTTTTTGATGTCGGGATGATCCCGCGGAATGATCTTCTCCACGCCGAAGTTGAACTTGCCAACGGTCAGCAGTTTCTCGTCAAATCCGAAAACGGCCTCGAACTGGCAAGGTCGAAGTTAAATACGGTCCTCAGGCGGGGGATAGATACGCCCGTGAAAGTAGAGGATATATTGGCTTATAAGCCTTTTAACCGGCCTCTTGAAGATTGTGTGAAAGTTGCTCTGGACAGCCGGCCTGAGATCAGAGCGTATTTGCTGAAGGTGGAACAGGCGAAAAAGATGGTCAGCCAGGCAAAAAGTGAATTCTTTCCCAGTGTGAATCTCGTCGGGAATTACTCCCGGGTCGGAGACACTCCCGGTGTTTCGGGCAGCGCCTACAGGGATCAGGAAAACTGGTACGTCATGGCGGTGGCGAACTGGAATTTCTGGGAGTGGGGGAAGACAAAAAACAGGGTTGATGTCATAAAAAGCAGAGAGAATCAGATAAACGACGCCTCCACGAACGCAAGGGATCAGATTGTCCTTGAGGTCAAAAATGCCTATCTGCTCCTTCGTGAGGCGGAAAAGCAGATTTTCGTATCAAAAAAGGCCGTCGAGCAGGCCCAGGAGAATTTCCGGATTACAGAGGAAAGGTACAGAGAACAGGTGGCAACCTCTACGGACGTTCTTGATGCGCAGACATTATTGACACGGGCGAAATCGGACCACACCAACGCCCTTGGCGATTACCATATCAGTCATGCAATGCTGGAAAGGGCGATAGGGGCGGAGAATACCGGGAACAGGGGTCAGGGAACAGGGAATTGAAGGAGGAATTGCCTTGAAAAAAAGAATCATCGTTATCGTCTTTGCCGTTCTCCTTATCGGTGTCGGTGCCTTTGTCTATTATGGGCAGTGGAAAACGCAAGGCAAGGAATTGTATTTCTCAGGGACGATTGAAGCAACCCAGGCCAATCTTGCCTTCCAGGTGGGCGGCCGGGTGCTCCGTGTGGCGGTCAATGAAGGTCAGGCCGTGATAAAAGACCAGGTCCTGGCGGAGCTTGATCGATCGGAATTCCAGTCCCGGTATGATCAGGCAAAGGCAACCCTGGATAAATCAATGAGAAACCAGGAGCAGCTTTCAACGATGCTTTCGATCTACACAAAAACGATGCCCGCCGAAGT
>JAPLJQ010000555.1 GCA_026388495.1 Deltaproteobacteria bacterium
ATCCCGCGATTGAAATCTTCAAGAGTGATATGGACAAAAGGGCGAATGCGAATGAGAAGTTCCCCTATGTCTGTACTACCTATTCCTGTACGGAGCACTGGTGCTCCGGGGCGCTGACCCGGTGGCAGGCCTGGCTTTTGGAAGCCATGCCTGAAGCGTACGTGGAGATCGGGCATCTCCTGGCCAAAGAGAAGAGAATCAAAAACGGCCAGCGAGTGAAAGTTTCATCGATACGGGGAGAAGTAAAATGTGTCGCCATGGTGACCAAACGGTTAACACCCTTTACGGTGGAAGGCAGAACGATCCATCAGGTTGGCCTTCCCTTCAATTACGGGTGGCTGTTTCCCAAGGGCACCAGAGACGACAGCACGAACTTTTTAACCCCAAGCGTAGGCGATGCGAATACCTTCTGTCCCGAATACAAGGCCTTCATGGTCAATGTGACGAAGCTATAGGAGGCTGAACAATGAAATACATGGAACTTACAAAACTGATCGATACGACAAAATGTACTGCCTGTCGCGGCTGTCAGATCGCCTGCAAGCAGTGGAATGAAATGCCGGGTCTGAAAACAAAACAGTGGGGCAGTTATCAGAATCCGCCCGACCTGCAGTGGAATACATGGACATTAATCCGTTTTCAGGAATACGTCAATCAAAAGGGCGCCTTCAGCTGGTTGTTCAGAAAAGACGGATGCATGCATTGCACGGATGCGGCCTGCGTCAAGGTGTGCCCGTCTGGAGCCCTCTATCATACGGAATACGGTACGGTGGGAATAAAGTCCCATCTATGCATCGGCTGCAAGGAATGCGTCTCCGCCTGCCCTTTCGATATTCCCAGATACAACGACAGGGCGGATAAGGTGTATAAATGCGACCTCTGCGTGACCAGGATCAGGGAGAATCAGCAACCCGCCTGCGTCAAATCCTGTCCCACGGGAGCGCTGACCATAGGCGCTAAAGACAGCATGATCAAGAAGGCCTATGCCCGTGCGAAGGAGCTCGGCGGCGACGCCAACGTTTATGGCGACAAATTTGTGGGCGGGACCCATGTTCTCTACGTCCTGAACGAGAAACCGGAAGTGTACGACGAACTGCCCAAATATCCGACGGTGCCGTTCTCTATCGTTCTCTGGAAAGATGTGCTGAAACCTTTCAGTCTCCTGGTGGCGGGTGGTGTGCTGGCGGGCTCTTTCCTGCATTACATCCTTCATGGGCCAAAAACTCCTGATGAAGATACTACAACGAAGAAGGAAGGGGGTGAGTAATCATGAAGAGAGGGTTAATTCAGGCTACAGATTGGTATGAGAGATTGGTACACTGGATGCTGGCGCTTTCCTGCCTTGCCCTGTGCTTTACGGGGCTGGGGATGATGTTTCATTCCTTCAATTTCATCGGGACCCTCATGGGCGGGCTCGTCGTTACGAAATACGTCCACAATTTTACGGGTCTTTTCTTCCTGATCGCTCTGGTCCTGGCCATCAAGATGTGGTGGCATGAGGCGGGGGTATTTTCCATGCCGGAGGATATGGAGTGGATGATGTGCGCCGGTGGATATCTTTGGCACGTGGACAAGGTACCCGAGGTGGGGAAATACAATCCCGGGCAGAAGATGTTCTTCCTGGCGGTGGCCATCTTCGGTGCGGTTATGGTGGTGACGGGTATTGTGATGTGGTTCCCGTTGAATTTTCCATCCGGGCTGGTTCGTTGGATGTTTGTTCTCCACGCCCTGGGGTTTGTGGTGATATTTGGATTTTTCTTTGTTCATCTGTATCTGGGGACGATCGGTTCACCCGGTTCGGCGCCGGCGATGTTTTCCGGCTGGGTGACAAGGGCGTGGCTGAAGAAGCAGCACCCCAAGTGGTTGAAGGAGATGGAAGAAAAGGGAACCCTGGTGGTTTCCGGAGAAGAAGAAGGTTCTCATTGATCCTGTAACCTAAAGCGTTTTATTAAAAGGGATTGACTGGAGCGCCGTTCTTCTGGGAACGGCGCTCTTTTTACACTCCGCATCTTACCTTGCATCACGACCTTTAGACAACTGTGCGATCTCATGCCATCATCTATCTCTCCAAAAACGGCCTTGGCGGTTTGGAGGTTTTAAACACGTGAACATCGGTTCCTATTCTTATGATGAATATCTGCAT
>JAPLJQ010000242.1 GCA_026388495.1 Deltaproteobacteria bacterium
CATCGCAATACGTGTTGGATCAGAAAGGTACACTGACGCAGAGCACCTTGAGCGTCTCTGCAACCAGGGATACAACAGACGATTACGTCTTTCCATCGAAAGGCTCAAAAAGCAGCGCCTCCATCGATTACACGGGTGGATTCCTGCAGGGAGATGCAAACTATACAAGATACGGCGTCACTTCAACCCGGTTTTTCCCCCTTCCCCTTGATACGGTATTAGGTATCCGCGGACGCGGAGGCTATCTTGAAGAACGTGGAGGGAGAAAGATGCCCGTCTATGAGCGCTTCTACCTTGGAGGAATCAATTCTCTGAGAGGTCTTAAAAACGTAGGACCCGTCGATCCTGCAACGGGTGACGTCATCGGCGGATTAACGATGATGAATTTCAACGCGGACTTTGTCTTCACGCTGATCAAAAATGCAGGCATGAAGGGGGTTTTGTTTTATGATACGGGTAATACATGGGAAAGCGGTTATCATTTTGACGATATGAGACAAACGGCAGGGGTCGGTATTCGATGGTACTCACCCATCGGTCCCCTCAGACTCGAATGGGGTTATGTCCTCGATCGAAAGGGTGACGAACCTGAGAGCCGGTGGGAGTTCACGATCGGTATGTTTATGTAGCGAGAGGTTTAAACTAAATTAACAAGGGGGATACGTGTTATGAAAAAATATGGCCTGCTTATTTCCGGTCTTTTTGTGATTCTGGCAATTCTTCTATCCGGTTCACAGGTTATCGCCGCGGAGAAGACGGGATTCGTTGACATTCGGGAGGTCATGATGAAATCGGATGCAGGGAAAAAAGCATCCGCTGATTTCAAGAGACTCTATGACAAAGACCGCGCTCAGATCCAGGCAAAAGAAGAGGAGTTGAAGAAACTCAAAGACGAAGTGGAAAAACAAAGGGCGATTTTAACTGAAGCAGCCATGAAGGATAAAGAGGCGTCCTACCAGAAAAAATTCAGGGATTATCAGTTGCTGGTCAAAGATGCCAATGAAGAGCTTCAGGTAAGAGATCAGGAATTTTCTAAAAAGCTGATTCCCGAAATCTTAAAAGTGGTTCATGCGATTGGAGAACGGGAAAAGTATACCCTGATTATTGACATCAGTGCCATCCCCGTCGCTTACCATGCAAAGGATAAAGACCTGTCAAAGCAGGTGATGGAAGAATTGAATAAAACGTATAAACCAACAAAATAATTCTGAAATCTAAAAAACAGACGTTATGGATGAGAATGAGGAGCATCACCGTTGAAGAAAACGCTACATGAGATCGCGGCATTTCTGAACGGCCGGGTTTCCGGAGACGGTCATGTCGTCATTGAACATATCCGGGGAATCGACGAAGCCGGCGAGGGAGATCTGACCTTTATCTCAAATGCAAAATATCTGAAAAAAATAAAAACAACCCATGCCTCCGCTATTCTCGTTCCTCCGGAAACAGAAAAAACGGATAAAAACCTTATCACTGTCAGAGATCCCTATGTCGCCTTTGGCAGGATGCTGGGTCTTTACTATCCAGAAGAACACGATCTCCCCGGAACTTCGGGTAATGCCTTTATTGAAGAGGGCGCATCCATCTCTGAAGAGGCCACCGTTTATCCGGGTGTCTATGTCGGTCGGGGCGCCAGAATCGAACGGAGAGTCACCCTTTATCCGGGGGTGTGCGTCGGTCGTCACGTTGTCATCGATGAAGATTCCATTCTCTATCCCAACGTTTCCGTCTACAGGAAATGCCGTATTGGGAAGAGAGTCATCATTCACGCCGGCGTTGTTGTCGGAAGTGACGGATTTGGTTTTGCCGGGCCGGGCAGGGAAAATGTTAAGATCCCCCAGGTGGGCATTGTTCAGATAGACGATGACGTCGAAATAGGCGCCAACACCACCATCGATCGGGGCACCATTGATAAAACCTGGATACAGAGGGGTGCGAAAATCGACAATCTGGTGCAGATTGCCCATAACGTGGTGGTCGGTGAAGATTCGGTAATTGTGGCCCAGGTCGGCATCTCGGGAAGCACGAAACTGGGCAAGGGCGTTATTCTCGGGGGACAGGCGGGTCTGGTCGGCCACATCAACATCGGAGACCATGTCATGATAGGCGCCCAGTCAGGTGTGCATGAAGATTTATCTCCGAACCAGATTGTGTCGGGATCGCCCCACATGCCTCATCAGAAGTGGCTTCGCGTCCAGGCCTGTGTTTCCCAACTGCCGGAACTGCGAAAAAATATGGCCTTGCTTTTGAAACGAATGGAAAAACTGGAAAGAGAAACTCCAAACGATTGAGGATTTACGATGAACATTCACCCGACGGCAATTGTATCCCAGGAAGCTCACCTGGAAGAGTGCGTAAAAATCGGCCCCTATTCCATCATAGAGGCCGATGTGCATATCGGAAGAAACACGATTATTGAACCTCATGTTATCATAAGAGCCCGCACGGATATCGGAGAGGGGTGCCGTATTTTTCAGTTCTGTTCCATCGGCGAAGTCCCCC
>JAPLJQ010000506.1 GCA_026388495.1 Deltaproteobacteria bacterium
CCGCGCTTCGGCGTGAAGAAACCGGCCGATCTGGAAACCCTCTTCCTTTATCTGATGACCAACGTCGCCGCCCTCTACACCCCCAAACGGCTCTCTGCGTTTGTCGGTCTCAGTGACAAGACGATCAAGGATTATCTGACCTACTACGGGGATGTGCGGCTTCTGTTTGCCGTCGAACTCTTTCATTTTTCGCTGAAACAGCAGATCCGGAGCCCCAAGAAAATCTACGCCGTCGATACGGGCCTCGCCGCCGCCGTTTCCTTCCGTTTTTCGGAAAACGTTGGCCGCTATCTGGAAAACATAGTCTTTCTGGAACTGCGTCGCCGGGGGTGGGAGGTGTTCTACTACCGGACCGCCAACGGCCTGGAGGTGGATTTCCTCTGCCGGAAGGGTGGCGAACCTATGCGGCTGATCCAGGTGGCCTGGGAGATGGAAACCGCCGACACCAGAAAGCGTGAGCTCCGCAGCCTCGCGAAGGCAATGGCGGAACTGGACATGAAGGACGCGATCATCGTCACGCATGAGGAAGAGGGAGAGACCCCTGTGAGCGGCGGAACCGTTCGCATCCTCCCCGCCTGGCGCTTCCTCCTCGGAATGACGTGAGGACGACCATGACGTATCTATTATACGGCATCGTGAAAGATCCGGCATCCAGTCCAATTCTGGATTCCCGCCTCCGCGGGAATGACGACTTTGACATATATTGTCCCCGGAATTTAACGGGTGTGAAAGGTAAGCCTGTGATCTTTGTCAAAGGTCATGGTCTGTGTGCCGCCGTATCGGATCTGGACGTCGAAGAGGGCGCCCCGCCGGTTGCTGAACTGCTTAACTATAGCCAGGTTGTGGAGGCCCTCTATCGCCGCCAGGCGGTTATCCCCATGAGATACGGATGTTTCCTGAACGGGATTCAGGCGATCCGGGACGTGCTGAAGGCAAGACAGCGTCAGTATGAGACCATGCTTGCGGAATTAGCGGGTCATGTTGAAATGGGGATCCGAATCCTCCTTCCCGAAAAGGAGAGGAACCTCCGACAAGGGGAGACGATGAACGGGCAAGGCGCTCTCTCCACTACAGTAATAACGGCGCAGCCAAAGGAAGAACCTGCGATCAACGGCCGCGCCTATCTTGTCCTCCGGAAGGTCCATTACCAGATGCAGGAGGAGACATCCCATGGTCGCCAGGTGCTTATAGATCGCTATATACAGGCTTTTTCCGGACTTTACGCCAGACACCGGATAGAAACGGATATGAAAAACGGCGATGTAATTTTGTCCCTTTATTTCCTGACACCGAAAAGCGACGTCAACCGTTTCCGGGAAACCTTCGGGAATATGATGGAGAAAGGGAATGACGAGGCCATACTCAGCGGTCCCTGGCCGCCCTATAATTTTGTCACCACCGAACTCGTAGCGGCTAAGTAAAAGGAGAGAGCAAAGATGGAAGACAAAACATCGAATGCAGCAGGCCATGACCTTTCGGGACGATACGAGCGGCTTTACACCATGCTCCTGGCCGCCATTCCCTCGTCAGTCCTCCTGATCGACCAAAACATGCGCATCGTCTCGGCTAATCGCAATTTTCTCGAAAAGGGACAGCGGACCCTCGCGAATACCATCGGCTACCGCCTGGAAGAGGTCTTTCCCACCATCATCCTCGACCAGATGGATATTACCAAGCGCATCCGCCAGGTCATCGAAAAAAATCAACCGGCCAAGGGGGAGCGGATGACCTACCGCGCCCCCGGGGTGCCCATCCGCATTTATTATTACAGCATCCTGCCCTTCACCTGGCAGGGCCGGGTGGAAGGGGCGATCCTCCTGATGGACGATGTGACGGAGCAGGTACGCCTGAGCGAGGAGGTGCGGCGGGTGGAGCAGAACCTGGCGAGCATTGTGGAGAGCGCCAGCGACATTATCCTGTCCACGGACAGAAAGGGTATGATTTTGACGTGGAACACAGCGGCGGAAAGACTTTCCGGTTATGCAGCGACGGAGGTGCTGGAAAGCTATTTTACCGAATTCTGCACCAATGAGGACCGCAAGGATATCCGGGAGATTTTTTCCCGCATTGATACCCGTAAGTACGCCCAGATGAAGGAATGCCCCTTGCGGACCAAGCAGGCGACCTTCATTCCCGTGTCCTGGGTCTTTTCTCCCCTGAAGGACAGTTCCAATCAGACGGCGGGCGTTGTGGCCGTGGGCCGGGATTTGACGGAAAAACGGAAATTTGAGATGGAACTGCATCAATCCCAGAAATTTGCCGCCCTCGGGGTCATGGC
>JAPLJQ010000095.1 GCA_026388495.1 Deltaproteobacteria bacterium
AAAAAGTGAAGCTGAGGGTCAATCCACCGTAAAGATAGGAACTGTCTCCATCGGAGGGCGTCGATCCGCCTATGGAAACCTTTTGGCTCCTGGCCTGCATTTCATACTTCGCATCATCACAGAGCGGGAACACATAGGAAACCGTGGGTGTGATCGTGATATACTTTGCCGCCGCGATCGGCAGGCTTGCCGTAATCACGCCGTCATGGAAATTGTTGAACTTGTCTGTCGTGGACAATGCCCGAGAGTCGTATTTCGCATAGGTATTTGCATCATCGCTTAGCAGATAGCTGGCGGAAGCGGCGAGCTTCAGCGAAACGGTTTTATTGAATTCAAAGGCATGGGAAACGCCCAGCAGGAAATACCATTGATGGTAGTGGTCGATCTCCTTGTAGACGGTCAACGTGGGCGAAAGCAGCTTATTCAATGTTAACGTGGCAAAGACTTCCTGGGAGTTCAACGGGGCCGGGGCATCTTTGTTTGCCGGGGCAAGAGCGTAATAGATGTATCCCGCGCCTGCGGTGACCGGGCCGAAGGTTTTATTATAGGCAAATGTCAAATCCGTTTCCGTCCAGGTGCTTGCATAGCTTTTCCCGGCCGGTGCATAAGGCTGCGTATCCAAATTCCCCCACAGATTTGCGGTAAAGCCCTTGTAGCCCACAGTCAGCGATGGTTGGATCACGATACTGTCTTTCGACAATTCCTGACCGCGCCACACATACTTGGTCATCGGAGAAATGGAAAAGTCAACCGTGGGTTTTTCCTCCTCCGCGAGGACAGGTGCAATGCCGAGTGTCAACAACAGCAGCGCCATAATCGCAGTTATTAGAGCATTTCTCATACCTATACGTGTTTTCATCATATTTCCTCCCGTATCATTAGATAGAATCACATCCTGTACATTTTTGTTTATCCGATCGCCTTGCCGCCTTTTTCTCCGGTACGAATCCGGATGACCTCCGGCAGGTCAAAGATAAAGATCTTGCCATCACCGATATCACCCGTCCGGGCACCCTTAATAATGGCCTGAATCGTTGGTTCCACAAAATCTTCATTAACGGCGATTTCGAGTTTTATCTTTTTCAGAAGGCTGCCCACCTCTTTGGCCCCGCGGTAAATCTCTGTGAGGCCTTTCTGCATCCCCCGGCCGAGAACGTTGGACACAGTCATCATATTGACCTCGGCTTCTTCGAGCAGCTTCATTACTTCATCCAGTTTATGGGGTTGTATAACGGCAACGATATATTTCATTTTTCATCCCTCCTATTCGATCAGTGTATAAGCCGATTCTCTGTGCTGGGTCAGGTCGAGCCCCACTATCTCCGCTTTTTTATCAACGCGCATTCCAATGACCGCATCTACAAACTTGAAGATGACCCAGGTCATTACGGCTGCATATATGATGGTAACCACCACAAGGAGACATTGAATCAGAAACTGGTGCGTATTGCCGAAGAAAAGTCCGTTTGCACCGGCGTCATTGACAGCCTTTTCAGCAAAAAGCCCTGTTGCAAGGGTCCCCCATATGCCACCAACACCGTGGACGCCAAAAGCATCAAGGGAATCATCGTATCCTAAAAGAGCTTTTACTTTTGCAACAGCAATGTAACAGAATACACCCACCAGGGTGCCGATGAATATGGCGTTTATGGGATTGACAAAACCGCAGGCAGGCGTAATGGCGACGAGTCCTGCAACGGCCCCGGTGACAACGCCTAAGGCGGTCGGCGCGCCATTGAGCTTCCACTCAATCAGAGCCCACGTAAGCCCGGCCGCAGCGGTAGCCGTATTGGTTGTAATGAATGCATTGGTAGCAAGTTCATTTGCTCCCAGGGCACTGCCCGCATTGAATCCGAACCAACCGAACCAGAGGAGCGCCCCGCCGAGAACGGCGAAGGGCAGGTTATGGGGTCTATAAGTCACCCCATTGCCATACCCGACCCTTTTGCCGATCAGAATGGCCAGCACCAGGGCGGAAACGCCGGAACTGGTGTGAACCACAATACCGCCTGCGAAGTCCAAAGCGCCGAGATTCTTCAACCAGCCGCCCATTCCCCAAACCCAGTGGCCGAGGGGATCATAGACAAAGGTTGCCCAGAGGATCGTAAAAATGAGAAAAGCAGAGAATTTGATCCTCTCGGCATAAGTGCCGATGATCAGGGCCGGCGTGATCACGGCAAACATGGCCTGGAAGATCATGAATGCCCCATGGGGAATGGTAGCCGCATAGTCAGCATTCGGTGTTCCCCCCACGCCATTAAGAGCGAACCAGTCAAGGTTTCCGATGATGCCCCCAATATCGGGGCCAAAGGTCAGTGAATAGCCAAACAGAACCCATTGCAGACTGATGACGCATAAAATGATGAAACACTGCATCAAGATGGATAAAACATTTTTTCTCCGTACGAGACCGCCGTAGAAAAAAGCCAACCCCGGCATTGTCATCAGTAGAACCAATGCCGAACAGGTCAGTACCCACGCTGTATCTCCTGTATTCATTTCTTTTGCCTCCTTCTTGAAGAATTATTTGAAACTGTATAGTCCAACAACCATGCCATTACAGGAAAAGAGGGGGTATGCGAGACGTAACTATTTTAAACAATAGACCAATTTACCGAGTCCATCGAATATGCAAACAGAAGGGCGGCGTTCTGGAATCATACAAAAAGGTGTGAAACAGGAGCTGTTATCACAATATTGTATAATAACAGCCGTCACGAGGCGGGTCAGAAATTTGTCATTCCCGTGAAAACGGGAATCCGGTATTTTTATACACTTTATATGAAAATCCCCCCAACCCTCCTTTGCAAAAGGGGGGCAAGGGAGGATTTTCATGTTTCGTTGTGC
>JAPLJQ010000375.1 GCA_026388495.1 Deltaproteobacteria bacterium
CGTCGAACATGGCTTTATCCTTCCTCATTTTGATGTTGCCGCCTCGCGCATGCTCGATACGGTTGACGACTGGAAAACTATCCCGGGACTTGAAGTGAAACCCCCCGATGTGTGCCGCTATTTCGTGCGGGTGAAGAAAGACGTCCTCGATCATTTTATCCTGGATCATAAGCTTGAGAACATAAACCGCCGTGAAGCCGAAGACGAGTACGTCAACCAGAACAGCTTCAAGCTCAATCAGATGTATTACTCCGCTGTCGGCGATAAAAAGGCTTTTGTCCTCTCTCACGGCAGAAACATCATGATCCTTAAGGTGGTCGGATTTGCCGAAGCCATCGTTGATTATTATAAAGTCAGGGACCTGTACGCCCATGTCTGGATCGCCCACCAGCGCTTCCCGACCAAGGGACGTGTTTGGCACCCGGCCGGCGCACACCCTTTTACCGGTATCAATATCGCTCTGGTCCACAATGGAGACTTTGCCAATTATCATTCTGTTACCGAGCACCTGCTGCAGCGAAACATCCGGCCGCAATTTCTCACCGATACGGAGGTATCCGTCCTGCTTTTCGACCTTTTAAGCCGGACATACCATTATTCCCTCGAACACATTTTCGAAGCCTTGGCCCCCACATCCGAGTTGGACTTTGACCGTCTTCCGGAAGCAAAGCAGAAATTGTACAGAGCAATACAGGCCACGCATATCCATGGTTCTCCCGACGGACCCTGGTTTTTTATTATTGCCCGGAACGATATCGCTCAGGAACAGTTCCAGCTTTTAGGCATCACGGATACGGCCATGCTACGTCCCCAGGTTTTCGCCTTCAGCGACGGGGAGGTGCAGGTCGGGCTCATCGCTTCGGAGAAACAGGCTATTGACGCTACGCTTCTCAGTCTTTCCAAGGACGATATCAGGATATGTCCCGTTGCCGACCGTTTCTGGAACGCCCGCGGCGGGAGCCATACAGACGGAGGGGCCTTCATTTTCAATCTCACCAGGGTGTCCGGCAGGTTGCAGATGACATGCACCGACAAATTCGGCAAGCCCATTTCGTTGCCGGCGGGCACTGAACCGTATGATTTCGCATCGGAAACTTATCTGGATCATCAATTGGACTCCGGTATTGAAAAGAAGATCAGGGATCTTATGGAAATAGATGCCGTGGGTCTTTACCGGTATCTTCGCGATCATATTTCCGCCTGGAGTTATGACGATCTACGCGTAGCCTGCAGAATGATTACGGAGAACGCAAAAAGTACGAATACGTTTGATATCGCGATAAAAGCACTGACCATGCTCAACGATTACCGCTATCCCACCGGGACAAAGAAACGAAGCCACATCCTCCATATCCTGAGAATCGAGCTCTCAAGGCTGTTTCAGGGTTCTCCCCGGCTTGATCATGATCAGGATGCTCCAGGCAACAGCTACCGATTAATAGATTTCGATACCCGCGGTGCGTTACGCGCCCCGAAGCAGAATGAAACAGCCCTGGTAATCAACGCTTTCGGTTTTCCTCCGGAAGGGGATCAGAGCGATGCCTCTCTCCTGATGGACGCTTACATGAAAGGGTGGCGGCGTTTCATTACCTTCGGATGTGTTGGCCAGAGGTTTATCGGCAACGGTCTCGGACCAGAGACCGACAATGTCGCCATCGATGTCTATGGCAGTTCAGGCGACTATCTGGCTTCTGGAATCGACGGGATGACGGTTACAGTTCACGGAAACGCCCAGGACCAGTTGGGACAAATTATCAAGCGCGGGAAGTTGGTCATATATGGAGACGTCGGTCAGACATTCCTTTATGGCGCCAAGGGTGGGGAAATATATGTGATGGGAAATGCGGCGGGCAGACCCCTCATCAACTCCGTCGGAAAACCCAGGGTCGTCATCAACGGCACGTGTCTTGACTTCCTGGGCGAGTCCTTCATGGCGGGCGATCCTCATAATGACGGCGGTTTTGTGATCTTGAACGGTATAAAATTCGACGACGACGGCGGCGTCATCCTGATGGACGAACCCTATCCGGGCAGCAATATATTTTCCCTGGCCTCGGGAGGAGCCATCTATGTCCGTGATCCCGGCAAAACCTTGATCGATCAGCAACTCAACGGCGGCATGATCAAACCATTGAATAAAAAGGACTGGGAACTCATCCTCCCGTATCTTGAGGAGAATGAACGCCTCTTTGATATTAGAATTGAAGACCTGTTGAAAGTAAATGGCGAGAAACAAAGCCCCCAGCAGGTCTATAGAAAAGTTGTGCCGTTCGTAGCGGGAGAGATTACGGAAGATCTGGACGATGACCAGATTGACGAAGAATTTCTGGAAGAAGAAGCCTCCTATGCGACTGGTATCGCCGCCGCTCAATAAAAAAGTTCTAACTACCCGGAAGAGTTGAAAAACAATATGCCGATAAGAATAAAAAAAGAAGCCATCAATAGAGGAATCATAGATCGGGTTAAAGAGATATCGGGAATTGATATCAATACCTGCCTTCAATGTAAAAAGTGCACCAATGGATGTCCCGTGTCGGGATATACATCGTCCTCTCCCTCGGAAATAATCAAGAAGTTGCAGTTGGGAGCCGGGGAAGAGCTGCTCGACAGTGAAATCATATGGACCTGTGTGTCATGTGCAACCTGCTTCAGCCGCTGCCCCATGGAAATAAACATGGCGGAAGTTATGGATGCCCTGCGGGTCATGGCAGCAGAGACGGGCGCCGCGAAACCGGACGGGGACATGCCGCTGATGAACAAGCTGTTACTGGGAACCATTAAGACCTTCGGTCGGACCTATGACCTGGGGGCAATGGCCCTTTATAAAGCGGGCACATCATCCTATATGAAAGACATGGATAAAGTCCCCCTGATTCTGAAAAAAGGAAAAATTGCGCTCCTTCCCTCGCATGGAGCCGACAAAAAGATGGTTAAGCGGATATTCAATAACTTAGAGAAGGCAAGGAAAAAGTAAAATGAAATATGCGTATTTCCCGGGATGTTCGGCGGAGTCAACAGCCCGCGACCTATATCTCTCGACCATGACCGTTGCCCGCGTCCTTGGGATCGAACTTATCGAACCCGAGGGCTGGTCATGCTGCGGTACGACCATGGCTCACCAGGTTGATCATGATCTGTCCGTATCCCTTGCCGCTGCCAATCTATTAAAAGTGAAGGATACGGGTCTTGATATGGTTGTCAGTTGTGCATCCTGTTACAGCAGGATGAAGATAGCCAACCATGAAATATCCACCAATCCGAAAACACGGGAGATTATCTCTGACGCCCTTGGCAGGGATTATGACGGTTCCGTTAAGGTACGGCATTTTGTGGAGATCATTCTCGAGGATATGGGACTCGATGCGTTCAAAAAGTCTCTTAAGCATTCCCTTCAGGGGCTGAAGGTTGCGTCGTATTATGGATGTCTCCTGGTTCGTCCTCCGGAAATAACGGGATTTGACGATCCGGAAAACCCTGTTTACATGGATAGGCTTATTAATGCCATGGGGGGAGTGGGGTTGGACTGGCCTCATAAGGTGGAATGTTGCGGCGGTTCATTAACTCTTACCAGGTCAGACCTGGTCGTAAAACTTTCCGAAGCGATTATCGCCATGGCCAAAGATTCCGGAGCCCAATGCATAGCCGTTGCCTGTCCCATGTGTCAGATCAATCTGGATATGCGGCAGGACGATATTTTAAAAACAACAGGCCATCGTTACAATATGCCCATCCTCTATATAACGCAACTCATGGGATTATGTCTCGGCATGTCAGAGAAGGCACTTGGACTGAACAAACTGATCATTTCGCCGCAAGAGACGATGAATTTTATTCGGTCATAGATAAGGTCATGAATCATGGAAAAAGGTAAAAAGAAAAAAAGTGGCGCCGTACTCGTCCAGGGAGGAGGCATAGCTGGTGTCCAAGCTTCCCTCGATCTGGCCAATTCCGGGTTTAAGGTCTATCTGGTAGAGAATTCTGCCGCTATCGGCGGAATGATGGCTCACCTGGATAAAACCTTTCCCACAGGTGATTGCGCAACCTGTATCGTCTCTCCCAAACTTGTTGAGTGTGCCAGAAATCACAATATAGAAATACTCACACTCTCCACCCTGGAGAAGCTTGAAGGAATACCGGGAAACTTTAAAGCCTATGTAAAAAAATCTCCCCGATATATCGATGAGCAGATCTGTAATGATTGTGGTGATTGCACCAAAGTCTGTCCTGTTGAAATAGAAGACCGATACAACCGCAATCTGGGAAAAAGGAAAAGCATTCAGAAATATTCCGCACAATCCATCCCCAACAAGCCCAGTATCCTCAAATTGGGCCATGCCCCATGTAAAATGGAATGTCCGGCAAATATCAATGTACAGGGTTATATCCAACTCATTAAGAAAAAGGAATATGTAAAGGCGGCAAACCTCATTAGAGAAAGAAATCCCCTCGCCGCCATCTGCGGCAGGGTTTGTCCTGCTCCCTGTGAGACCGTTTGTACCCGTGCAACAGTGGATTCGGCGCTGGCCATCAGACAGCTGAAAAGATTTGCCGTGGATCAGGAAATCAAACTCGTTAAATCCGGCGAACTGGCATTGCCGGAAGAGAAAACGCCGCCGGCTAATGCGCCGAAGATTGCCATTGTCGGCGCTGGACCGGCAGGCCTCACTGCCGCCGGAGATCTGGCGGACAAAGGCTTCGCCGTCACCGTCTATGAAGCGTCAAATACGGCGGGCGGCATGCTCGTCTGGGGGATACCGGCATACAGACTTCCCAAAGACATCCTCGCTTATGAAGTGGAGCTGATCCGACGCAAAGGCGTCCGCATCGTTTTAAACTGCCGCGTAGGCAAGGATAAAACCATCACGGAATTACAGAAAGAAAATGAATGCGTCTTCATCAGCGCCGGCGCCCATGTGAGCAGGAAACTGGGTGTTGACGGCGAAGACCGGCAGGGCGTCGACTATGGCGTGGAATTCTTGAAACAGGCACGCGATAAGGACAACAAGCCCCGGGTCTGTGAACATGTC
>JAPLJQ010000403.1 GCA_026388495.1 Deltaproteobacteria bacterium
CTTATCTCCATTCTTACGGGCGTCATCCGAAAGGAAAGCGGGTGCATAACCGTCGACGGCCTGGATCTCGCTCGTGAGCTTAAAGCCATCCAGTTAAAGTGCAGTTACGTGCCTCAGACCTTGGCTTTCTATAGGCTGCTGACGGCTTTCGAAAACCTGGAATATTTCGGCGCCCTGTGGGGTCTGAAGGGGAAGAAACTGAAAGAGCGCATGGAATTTTGCATCGATATCGGAAGCATGCAGCCCTTTGCGAAAAAGCGGGTGGATCAATTTTCCGGCGGCATGAAGAGGCGTCTGAACCTTGCAATAGGCCTGTTAAACGATCCTGAGATACTCTATCTCGATGAGCCTACGGTGGGCGTCGATACCCAATCCAGGAACTACATCCTGGAGACGATACAGAAGATCAACCGGGAGCGAAAGACGACCATCATCTACACATCCCATTACATGGATGAGATCGAGCAGGTGTCCGATGAGATTGCCATTATAGACGAGGGCAAAATCATTCTCCACGGCGACAAACAGGCCCTTTTGACAAGTGACAATGCCGTTTTAATCAATGTGGAGAAGATCGGAGAGGCTGTTGTCAAAGACCTGCAGCAGATTGTTGGAGTACGGATTGAAAAGGATGGCGTCCATGTCAAACGGGACGAACGTTTCAACGAGAATATGGCCGGGGTATTTGCCCTCTTCCATGCCCACGGGGTCCTGGTGAAGGACGCCGAATTTGGCGGCAGAACCCTTGAGAAACTTTTCCTCAAACTGACAGACATCAGGCTGCGCGACGAAGGCTGACGGTATCGTTAAGAATGATTAAAATTCTGTACATCCTGAAAAAGGAATTTTTACTGATCATCCGGGACATCCATGCCGTAACCGTCCTCTTCATCATGCCCGCAGTTTTCATAATGATCATGTCCCTGGCGATGCGGGACCTTTTTGAACTGCATAGCACCGTCAGCATAGATGTCCTCGCCGTGAACCAGGATGCGGGAAACCAATCGGAACCGTTCTTGAAGGCAATGGATGCACTCCGGACTTTCAGGTTTCACCTCATAGAGAAAGGGGCCGCCGCGGATAAGGTCCCGGATAAGGTCAAGGAACAGATGCTTGCCCGGGATTACAAGTTCGGCCTGATCATCAAAGAAAACTTTTCCGCCTTTGTGGAGAAAAATGGAAATGTTGAGGATAAGAAACCTCTGGAACTCCTGGTCAATCCTGCTGTAAACGTCCAGACCCAGCTTGTTTTGAAAAGCGCGTTGGACGGAAAACTGGCGAAATTGAGAGGGGATGCCTTTATCGACCGTATGGGCAGTCTCCTGCCCTGGGCCGGAACCGACAGGGAGAAACAGTCGGCAGCCGAGGAGAGCCCTGTCGAGGTCAATTACGTTTACAAGGAGGGGCGGTACTCCAAGATTCCGTCCGCCGTCCAGCAGAGCGTTCCCGCCTGGCTTGTATTTTCCATGTTTTTTATTGTCATACCCATATCCAATACCTTTATTTCCGAAAGGGAGCAGGGCACCCTCATGCGTCTCAAAAGCATGAATGTATCGCGGTTCTATCTGATCATGGGCAAGATGGCGCCTTATCTTCTGATCAACGCAATCCAGGTGATCATCATGATTGCCATGGGTGTTGCTATCGTGCCGTTGTGCGGCGGCACCGCCCTCACCCTGGGGGATTCAATCGGCGGCCTTATTCTGATCGCTGCTTCCGTAAGCTTCAGCGCCATCTCTATGGCGCTCCTCATTGCTTCTGCAGCCAGGACGACGGAGCAGGCAACCACCGTCGGGGGGGTCCTGAATATCATTTTTGGCGCCTTGGGTGGAATTATGGTGCCTAAGTTTGTCATGCCCGGATTTATGCAGGACCTTGCCAATATGTCTCCCATGTCCTGGGGACTGGAGGGATTCCTCGATATCTTCCTGCGGAACGGCAATGTTTCCGATGTTCTCCCGAAAAGCCTGTACCTGTTTATTTTCGGGGTCGTCATGCTGACCTTGACGGTAATCTTATTGCGGAGGCGGGGGGAGATATGAAAACGATGAAAGGCTCTCTTGATGAGAGACTGAAAATGGAATTGAAGAGATTGATCGTAGAGGAGTGTGATGTAATGACTGATCCCGGAGAGATCGGTGACGAAGAATCCCTTTTCGGCAGAGATTCCAAGCTCGGCCTGGACTCAATAGATGCCCTGCAGATCTCTATGGCCATACAGAATAAATACAACATCGCTATTACCGACAGCAAGGAAATGAGGCGGGTTATGAGATCGTTGAACACCTTCGCCGAC
>JAPLJQ010000393.1 GCA_026388495.1 Deltaproteobacteria bacterium
AATCATTTTACTATCTCCTATCTTTAGTAGTTTAAAATATATCCCTCTGTCTTGTGTCTATATAATAACACATTTTATACTGAAAGTCAAGAACTATTTATTAAGTATTTGGAAGAAATTCATTTGCTACAAATCTTTGAACATCATCAGGCAAATCATCGGTCGGATGAATGGGTCCCTTATGACGGCGGGCAAGTATTTCATTCCCATTCCGCAGACGGGTCAGGTTACCATTGACTGCGCCATGATTCCTGTTGCGGAGCTTGAAGACGGAAGCACCGTCCTTGTGGATTTTACTGACCGTGTCCCCGAATCACTGAAAAAAATGATCCAGACAAACTGGCAAAACTATCGTGTCGTCAAAGCGGGTGGCAATGACGGCATTATCAGCCTTCTTCAAAAGATCATTAACGCCTCCAACACTTATACGATAACAAAGGAAACGAAACCTTTCTCCACAGGGAAACATCCAACCCTTCAGTTCATGCTTGACTGGATGATTTCAAAAAAGACCTCCGTAGAAGGTAAACCTTATCTGCAGGGTCTTGTTTTTGTGTCGGAAAATTCCCAACTCCTGCCGAGGGCAATGAACGTTTATGCCGGGAAAAACGGCCTGATCATCACTGAAATCATGGATGGGCGGGGACTGGTAAGTGCACAGGAGTTGAAATATACTGTGCCGGACATACCCGTCATCACAGGCACTTCAGCAAAAGACATGATCTATGCCCTTCTTTTAACTCTCGGCTATTCTCCTGTTAAAGATACGGAAGTCAGAATATTCGATTCCGCCAGGGATGGTTTCAATCTGTCCATCATGGCAGACCTGCTCGTCAAAAAAGGTGACAGATACGTGATGATCCATTCAAAGCAACTTCCTCAGCAATTCATGGATAACCTCAAAAACAGGGGCACAGACACGGCCTTTTGGGGAGAAGGCGAGAGCAGAAAATCGGTTATTGAGAAAATCCTACAAGTCATGAACATACCGTACACGTTCGATATGTTCTTGTTCTCAGAACCTGATAAGGCCAGTCGGCCAAGAGGCATCATCAGAATCCCTGCGTTTAAAATTGCGCGGGACAAGAGATCTCTGTATCTGATTGATTTTGATCTGGACGGGGACATCTACGGGCATCTTCATCATAAATGGGGGGTGGATCTCGTAAAATTTTGAAAGTAAAGGCAATATCTCTCTTATCAGGGGGCCTGGACAGCCTTCTTGCCACGAAGGTTATTCTGGAACAGGGAATCGAGGTTTTGGGGGTCACTTTTGAAACCCCCTTTTTTAGTGCCCGTAAGGCCCAACATGCGGCAGTCATGATCGGGATTTCCCTTCTAATCCAGGACATCACGGAAGAACTCCTTGAAATACTGAAGGCGCCCATATACGGATATGGGAAAAACATGAACCCCTGTATTGACTGTCATACCCTTATGCTGAATAAAGCAGGCAGAATCATGGAGGAGTCGGGAGCCGATTTTATTTTTACAGGTGAAGTGCTTGGCCAGCGCCCCATGTCTCAGAACAGGCAATCTCTCTATATTGTTGCGAAGAATTCGGGCTACGGAGAATATATATTGCGACCGTTGAGTGCAAAGTTTCTTACCGCAACAAAGCTGGAAACAGCGGGGAAGATCGACCGGGAAAAACTTCTGGACATTCAGGGGAGAGGCAGAAAGCACCAATTGGCACTGGCAAGGCATTATGGCATTACGGATTACTCGTCACCTGCGGGGGGATGTTTGCTGACAGATCCTCTTTTTTCCAAAAGGCTCAAAGATCTCTTTGATCATCAAAAAGATTTCAAATTAAGGGATGTGAACCTCCTGAAGTACGGCAGGCATTTTCGACCGAATACATCCGCCAAGGTGATTGTGGGGCGAAACAGTGTGGATAACGAGTCCCTTTTGCGTTTATCCGAAGAAGGAGATACGGTCATCCATATGGCGAACTTCCCCGGGCCAACCGTACTTGTTCCGTACGAATGTGGTGATCAAACCCTCCTTCTTGCCGCATCTCTTTGTGCACTTTACAGCGATGCCCCAAACGACGTCGAGGTCGAGGCCACATGCAGGACAAGACATACTGTCAGACATGAAAGGGTAAAAGCCGTTAACCGGGATGAAGTAGCAGGGCTGATCATTTGACTACCCATCCATCATGTGCTGCGGTCTCAATAAATCATCAACGGTCTTGACAGGGTTAAAGGTCTCAGTAGGAACTTCCACAAAAATCGTGTTCCAGAAAGCCATGGCGCCATTCCATAAACCCGGGAGCTCCAGTGCCTTGAGTTCCTGTCCCTTTTCCGATTTCTTTGAAATATAAAAGGTGTTTCCATCAACAAATTCGTGAAGGTTGAACTTCTGAAACCGGTAATCCCTTACACCGCAGACAAGATCGACAGGATTAAAATGAGTAGCTTGCACCCAGATCGCTTTTTGATCGGGAGAGTCTTGGTCAACCTGCGATTCTTCTATAATTTGCAGGGATTGCGTTCCCGTTACATTTTTATTATCCACCCAGAAAGGACCTCCGCCGGGTTCACCTTCATTCTGAACCATGCCGCATACCCGACTGGGGCGGTTGAGTTTGTCAAACATGTACGCACATTTTTCTGCCAGCGGCAAGTGTTGAAACCATGGGGGGAAAATCATATAAAGTTTGCCGCCGCAGAAAGTCAGGATCTCTTTCACAACATCCTCATTGATTCTATCTGCCTCCAGGAGACGCAGATACCTGTAGACATCTTCCTGGAGCCTGATGAGATAGCCCCCCAGGACTTTCTTGTAACGCACTGTCGTAGGCTTTAATCTGTCGGGTACAACATTATCAATATTTTTCAAAAAGATGATATCCCCATCCAGGTCGTTCAAATTTTCCAGCAGTGACCCGTGCCCGCCGGGTCTGAAGACAAGGCGCCCCACGGGATCTCGAAATGGGCGGTTCTCCATATCCGCAGCGATAGTGTTTGTGTATGATCTCTGCGTGGACAGCGTCACATCGAGAGTCACCCCGTAATGGCTTTCATAATTATCTTTTATTCCTGATATGAAGCCGCTTACCGCCTCTTTATACTCTTCTGAAACGGTAAAATGGATCCGGCAGACACGGCCGGTTTCCTGAGCATAGAGGATTGCCTCAACCAGGTGTTCTTCCAAGGCTGTACGGCTATCGTCATCCGGATACCGATGATATTTCAGGAGCGCTTTGGGAAGGTAGCCATAATTCAGTCCTTTTATCGTCAGGATATAGGTTAGAATATCCCTATGTCTTCCTGCTTTCAAAAGCCCTTCAAGACTTTCCCCGTTACGCTTGATCGCATCATTTAAGTCATTATAAAAAGCATGAATTTTCAGGTTCTGCGCAAAGTTCTGTCTTGTTTCTAAGGAATCAAAGTCTCCCGTATCAAGAATTCTGAACCATTCCCGAAACATTCGACTCGCTGCTCCTGAGGCGGGAACGAATTTCACCATCCTGCCTTTTCGCATACCGTCTTCACACAAGGCAATTAACTCGGGCATATCTTCCTCGGTAAGAGCAACAATGCCATCGCCGAGGGTACAGGGCCTGTTCAAGCCGGCGGGACAGACCCCCTTTTCAAAGAGGTTAATCTGGGCAAGCACCTGTTGCAGTGTGAGTCCTTCTGCTTCGATCTGCCGGACATCTGCTTCTGAAAACATATCTCGACGCAAAGGATGATCCCCCTTTGTTATGGTTCTGTGAGAACCTGGCATGATGAAGGTCACGCATCTAATAAAAAGGCGCTTTTTTAAAGCACCTTTTTAAAAGCGTTTAACGATAGATTTAAACCGGACAATTTATTTCTTTTTTATCTTTTTCACATCGCTTTTTTGAACCCGGTTTTTTCCCTCAGCAGCCGGGATATGTCTTTTTGCCTTCTTGTAACTTTTTCCCCTGACATGACAAAAAGCCCTCTATTCCTTGACGTAAAACTGCATCTTAAGTCCGCCTACCTCCACGACATCACCGTCTTTCATATCATATCGGTGTTCGATTTCCTCGCCATTGACCTTGAGGGATTTGCCGCCTGAGGGTGTTATAAAATAACCTTCCTTTCTTCTGTTGACCAGGGCTGCCACCTTTGGAACAAAAAATCCCTTCAAGCGGATTCCTGCACTGTCATCCTTCCCGACCGTAGTGACCCTCTCTTTCAGGAGATAATCTTTTTTGTCGGACGAACCCTCAATAATGATAAATCCACCGATGACATCCGGCTTTTCCTTATCAACGGAAGCAATGATCTTTTTTTGATCCCCTGGGGCGATCACCATAGTTTCATCCATCGAACGTCCCCGAACGGCAAAACTCTTTGTATCCGTGTCTCTGGTCTTGTCGGATATCACCTCCATGGTATGCACACCGATCAGAATGACATCGCCATTGAATAATTCACTCTTGAATATTTTCTGCCCATTCACATAGGTCCCGTTCAAACTGTTCACATCCTCCACGAAGACGGAATCGCCCTCTTTGAGAATCTTAGCATGGTGGCCAGACACAGATTGATTATCAATCACAATATCATTCTCTTCTTTTCGCCCGATTGTCATGATGTCTTGATCAAGGGGTATCTCTTTGACCACGGCTTCTTTGAATTTAAGTAAAACCTTCGCCATACCTTACCTCCTGAACCATTCCCTGAAATTAAATAATAAAGAAAGCCAGCCTTTTTTCTTCCTTATATAACCTGTAATGACCGTTACATTATCCCGGCCGCCATTTTTATTAGCCATATCGATCAATTTTTCACATGCAGAAGCGGGATTATTCGTCGAAACAACGGTGGAAAGAATATCATCGTCGGAAACCATGGCACTGAGACCATCGCTACACAAGACCAGAATGTCCCCATCCGCGAGGGTAAGCTCATCAAAATCGACCTCGACATTCGGAGCGATTCCGACAGCCCTGGTCAATATGTTTTTCATATCTGATTTCATCGCCTCTTCTTTGGTTATCAAGTCCCGCTTGACCTGCTCGTAAACAATGGAATGGTCATCCGTCAGTTGCTCGACGTCACCGGCTCTAATGAGATATGCCCTGCTGTCACCGACATGAGCTACGCTGAGGCTGTTCCCGTTGAGGAGAGCGGCGACTACGGTCGTTCCCATCCCCAGCAGCTTCGAATCACTCTTTGCCGCCTCATAGATGGCCATATTGGCAAGACGTATTGCCGAACCCATCCGGTTTGTTATTTCCGAGCAATCGTCACGGTATTGACCTACAATGGGAGCCTGACCTTCTTCCATGTTCTTAAAATAGTCCTTGATGACATC
>JAPLJQ010000603.1 GCA_026388495.1 Deltaproteobacteria bacterium
CAAAGATAGCAGACTCAAACAGTTTATTGAGGAAAAAAAGTATGTTTATGACCGGGTACGAAAAGCAAAGTATCAGGAATGGGTAAATCTATACAACTATGTGGAAGGCCATACGCTCTATTCCACCCAACACAACATCAAGGGCGATGAATTCGAGAACGTTTTTCTTGTATTGGACAACGGAGGCTGGAACAACTATAATTTTGAATACTTGTTCAATAAAAGGACCGATAAGGACAGCGTGCTGAAACGAACGCAACAGATATTCTATGTTTGCTGTACGCGCGCCAAGCAGGCGTTGGTGGTCTTTTATGACCAGCCAAATGACAAGGCATTAAAGCAAGCTAAGGAATGGTTTGGAAATGATAATGTCATTGCAGTTGGCTGAAAGAAGAAGATCAAAAGACCACCCTTCTTCCTGCTATACGTACCAAACTGATGTTTGACAAATAAAGACTTATTAGTCATCATCTGTCTGTTTTTCTTATTGATTTAGAGAAGGAGGCAGAGATGACGAACAGAGATAGTGATATACAGAAGACAGATATGTCTTCTGTAAATTTTAAAATTCCCGCCATTAACACTCCCCGTTATTATCAGACGCGTTTACGTTTTGTATCACATCATGATGGAAGTATAGGGACGCTCTGCAAGATTTTGAAGCGGCTTGCCCGTATGGATCTCCCGGGAAAGGATTATGTGGAAGCATATCTTTGCCACTTGACCCGTCGTAACCGCAGGCCGAGGACATTGGAGAGTCGCTATGGTGCCATAGTTATTTTCCTTGGCATAAAATCACCTAAGTAAGCCCTGACAAATCAATCCAGCGGACTGACGCTGCCGCACCAATCGCTAATCCGTACCGTTATCCGCACAAAAAATAATGTTGATTCGAAGTGGCATTGGTAGTATCATTAACACTACAAGAGGAGGTATTATCAATGGCTACAGTACCAAAAATAGTTCCTATTTCCGATCTTCGCCAGGACGCCACCGGCATTGTCAAGCTCGTCGCCACTTCACGCGAACCTGTATTCATAACACAGCGTGGCCGTGCTGCCGCAGTCATGGTAAGCATGCAAACGTATGAACAGACTCAACATGAAATGGAAATATTGCGTCTCCTTGCCCGTGGCGAGAAGGAGATTGAAGCCGGTGAAGGATATGATATGGCAGCTGTTTTCGCCGAGGCCGATAAGCTTTTAAGTGGAATCAAATCTTGAAAATCATATTTACTCCAACTGCCCGCAATCAATTTCTTGAGGCCATTGCGTACATTCGGCGAGAGAACCCATCTGCTGCTGTTTCATTCAGACAGAAGGCCGAGGATTTACTGTTTAGACTTCAGAACTTTCCTGAATCGGGACGGGTTTTGCCCGAGTTCCCCGATCTTCCTTTTCGCGAAGTGATCGTGTCACCATACCGTTTCTTTTATAGAATTAAGGATAAGACCGTATGGGTTATCGCTGTCTGGCACGGGGCTCAGCTTCCCAATGAACCCAAAGATGGTCCCAACGGATAACAAGCCAGTTGTATGGACACGATAAATCCGTGCCGCACATCGGCCATCGTTTTCCATAAAAAATGAAACATGCTTTTCATTCAAAGCGTCTTTTTCTATGTCTTTTTCTATTGACACGCCACGTGCTTACACGTATATTACACGTATAATGGAGGTGTGTCATGCAGAAGAAATTGACCATAACGGTTGATGAAGAAGTATATAACGGTCTTCATAAAAACATAGGACCTCGCAAAATAAGCAGATTTATCCAGGAATTAGTTCGTCCTCACGTTGTTCGTCCCAGTTATGGATCAGCGTACGCCGAAATGGCGAAAGACAAAAATCGGGAGAATGAAGCATTAGAGTGGGCGGAAATGACCTTTAAGGACATGGATCATGAAACGATGTGAAATCTGGTGGGTCAATTTCGATCCTTCTGTTGGCGTGGAAATCAAAAAGAAGCGTCCTGCCGTTATCATCAGCAATGACGCCTCAAACAAATTCCTCAATAGCGTTCAAGTTGTTCCGCTTACCGCTAAAACGGATCGTCTCTATCCCAGTGAGGCGATAGTGGATTTTGAAGGTAAAGAAAGCAAGGCCATGGCGGATCAATTAGCCACTGTGAGCAAGTCAAGGCTTTTTAACCGCGTCGGCATTCTTTCTGAGGCAGATATGCGCAAGGTTGAAGAAGCCGTTAAGATACAACTTGGTATTTATTAAGAGCGGGGCAATAACAGGATTTTCACTTGTAAATGAATTAAAAGTGCAGGAGAATCAAGAAAATGGGGAAACGGGGTCTTATCTAGAAAACATTGAAAAAAGAAAATCTTTACATCACTCTTATAAACATTTTTATCGGAATGGGCGTTGCTTTCCTGCTAAAGGGCAGTATCCTCGCCGTCGTTCTCATCGTCATCGCGATCGGCACGATCATTTTCATAGAACGGAAATGGATTTACGGAAACGTCTTCAGAGAGAAGAAACGGTATGCCATTGTGGGATATTCCTCCCTGGCCGCCTTGTTGGTGGTTTTTCTTTTTTTGATCACCTCGCCGAGCCGCGATACATCCCACATTATCAAGCTGGTGAATGGGTTTTTGCATAATGTCACGTCGGGTGATTATCAGGGCGCTTATGAACAACTCTCCGAGGTGTCGAAAAAAGCATACACCATGAAAGATTTCGTTCATGATCATGTGAAAAATCGCATCGAGGTCCAGAATTTCAGAATCGATGAGGTCATCTTTAACGAGTATGACAAAAGGAAAGCCGTGGTGGTGGTCTCAAGCCCCTTCACGCTCTATGGTCGCGAAACGCTGAACCTGGAGATGATCAAGGAAGAAGGGGGGTGGCGGATCGTTTTCAGCAGGACCATCTTTCACCCCAACGCCCCCGGCCAGGGGAAAAGTAA
>JAPLJQ010000479.1 GCA_026388495.1 Deltaproteobacteria bacterium
CTGGAAGATATTATCACCACCGTGACCAATGAATCGATGAAGTCTACGCTCGTCGACATTAAAAAAAATACAGAGATGGGCGTCAAATTCTCTGACGCCCTAGACCTTCATAAATCTGTATTCCCCGATATCCTGATCAGACTGGCCAGGGTCGGCGAGGAAACAGGCCGTCTTGATCAGAGTCTTTCAGAAGTAGCAGGCCATCTTCAAAAACTGGACGACCTTGCCGCCACCGTAAAGCGAGCCCTTATCTACCCCCTGTTTTCTCTTATCACAACGGGTGTGGCCATTGTTTTCTGGCTCGCCTACGTGTTACCGAAAATCATGCAGGTTATTATCGGTTTGGGAGTAGAAATGCCTCTCCTTACGAAAATACTCTACGAAATAAGCAAAGTCACGGAGAAGTTCTGGTATGTTCTTATCATCATTCCCATTTTAATCGTAATCACCATACAGGTGATGAAAGTGAAGCTATACACAAGATATTATTGGGATCTGATAAAAATCAGACTTCCCCTTGTCAGGCTGTTGCTTCACAACCGGTTGCTTGCCCTTCTTGCCGAGCAGATGAGGCTACTCATTTCCGCGGGCATTACAATCGACCGTTCCTTTGACGTAACTGCCGATGTCATGGGGAACGAAGTCTTCAAGCGAGCCATTATCAACTCAAAGATGGATATTATGGCCGGGAAGAAAATATCCGATGCCATGAGGGATCAGAACATATTTCCTCCCCTGTTTATCAGGATGGTGTCCATTGGGGAATCCAGCGGTAATCTGGACCAGCAGTTCGGATTCCTTGCGGAACACTATTATAAAATAGTGGATGATATTTCGGAAAAGATAGGAAAAATGATAGAACCCATTCTTATGATTATTCTTGGTCTGATGATGGGGCTTATGATTGCAGGCGTTCTGCTTCCCATGTACGACGTTTTTTCAAAAATTAAATAGGGACTTTATATCTACTATGGACTATTTAGAATTTTTCCATCTTCAGGAAGACCCCTTCGGGCTGACGCCGGATTCTTCCTATTTTTATCCCTCAAAAATGCATAATGACGTACTGGCTTCTTTGGATTACGCGGTTGACCAGAAGGAAGGGTTTTCTCTCGTCATTGGTGAACCGGGGACAGGAAAAACAACCATCCTCAAAATATTCATTGATCGATGGAAAGAAAAGGCCGAAATAGCCCTGATTATGACCCCCAGGCTGTCACCGGAAGAACTCCTGCAGGCGGTTCTGGATGATTTGAAGATTATTCTTGATACGACCAACAAGAACGAAATGATCAAGGCTTTCAGAGATTTTCTTATCGATCGTTCCCTTGCCGGGAAAAGGGTTATTATCATTGTGGATGAAGCACAGAACCTTTCAGACGCATCCCTTGAGGAACTCCGTTTGCTTTCAAATTTAGAGACAGAAAAAGAAAAACTTTTACAAATCATTCTGGTCGGACAGCCTGAACTTCAGAAGAGGTTGCAGTCTGAAGGAATGAGGCAACTGGATCAGCGAATTACTATAAGGACTACCTTAAGGCCTCTGACATTACAGGAAACATCCGACTATATTGCTTTCAGACTGGTCAAGGCGGGTAAAGGCTCAGCCATACTCGACGAGAAGGTCAAAAAAACCATTTACAAGATCTCCGGCGGTATTCCCAGGCTCGTCAATCTCCTCACATCACGGGCCATGATGGTCGCCTATATCGGTACAGCGCATCACATCCAGAAAAAACATGTACTGGATGCCGCAAAACACATATCAAACACGCAAACAAGAATAATCTCATGGCAGAAACTGGTTGGCTATGCCATCGTCGGTCTGCTTATTGTTTCTTTAATACCCGTTTCCGTCATTATGTATCATAAGATTCAGGATTACAGGAATACGACTATCGCATCCACCAAATCCGGAATGCAAAGTGAATCCCCCGGAAACCTTGCTGCGGTAAACACGTCACTCTCTGCTGTTAAAAAGGATGAACCTGAACAGAAAGTATCCTCAGATATTCAAAGAAAAGCGATCGTGGCCGTCTATGCTGCAAGGTTGAGAGAGAGACCCTCTTTACAGGCAAACATAGAGCGGGTCGTTACAAAGGGGGAGAGTCTTGATATTACGGATGAATGGACGGAGTTAAGCGGCAACAAATGGTATAAGGTAAAAACCCCTGACGGCAACGAGAGCTGGATCGCCTCATATATCGTCAGGGTGACGTCACTTCGTGAGCTGCCACAACCGGTCGTTCGCTAAATTCCAGATGGGAGAATTACTGACTTCTAAGGACATGGCCGCTCTATAATAATTGACGGCTTCTGCTGTTCTTCCCTGTTTTTCTGCAATCCTTGCGAGACCGATATAACCCTGGGCATCACCCGTATCAGAAAGTCTGATGAAGAATTCACGGGCTTTATCATAAGACTTGCTCTTCTCATACAAAAGACCGATATTCAGCAGGGCATTCCGGTTTGATGGTTCCATGAGGAGTGCTCGCTGGAGATAACTCTCCCCCTCCTTATATTTACCGAGATGACTGTAAGCAACACCCATGTTTATGAGAGAATAAATATAATCTTTCCGGATATGAAGAGCTTTCTCCGCATACCTGACAGCCTCATCATAGGAACCCAGTTGAATAAGGGCGCTCGAAATATTGTTCATGACCATGAAATTCCTGGGATCGACGGTCAGTACCTTCCTGTAATCTGATAGAGCTTTCTGATAATTTTTCTGTAATTCATAAGTTCTTGCCGTGTAAAGATACACGTCTTTGTCCTGTTTCGATATTTTTTCGTTTTCATCAACCTGCTCCTCGCTGTTTACGCCGGATGCCCTTTCCTGTTTCATCTCTTTCCAGTCACCAGCCGACTTTGGTGCGGGTTTCCGTGCGAGCCTTTTCAGTGACGTTTTTTTATGATGTGGAGGTGCGCCTTCAATCTTTTCAGGCTCCTCTTTTATAGTCGCCGGCATTGCCACCTTTTCGGCAGCCCGTGGCGGAGATGGAACAAGCGCTGGTTCGCGGGGTTGAAGGGAAGTCGCGGCAACGGGCTGCCGAGGAGGAAGTGACTTTGCCGGTTTATCAAAGAAATCCATAAGAAACATAGCGCCAACGCCGGTCACGACAATGGCCATTACGACGACCACGGGAATTGTATATTTATTTCTTGCTTGCCGCTCCACAGTTGCATGTTGTACAGAATCCTTCAAGAGCGGAGGGACATCTCTTTTGGGTTCCTGCTGCTTAACTTTTGAAAGTAAATCCGTAATGAGACTCATGGCTCCCCGCTGACTTCAGATCCTTCGATAGACCGGATTCTGAAATGCAAGGATTGGCCTGCACTTTCTGATCCCGGTGAATGTTCTTTTTTCTTCGCCATTTTCTTGTTTTTCAAGCCCTCTTTTTTCAGCTCCC
>JAPLJQ010000428.1 GCA_026388495.1 Deltaproteobacteria bacterium
ACCCGGGCTGCTTTGGCAATGGACATAGTTTCCCTCATGGCCGATTCCATAATCTCTCTGGCCTCTTGAATCGTCTGAAAGACTCCATAGGGCGCACGCAACAGTGCCGAGGCCTGGTTAATGCCAACGTTAATCATGAATTTCCACCAAAGCATGCGAACCATGTCCTCCGGAGTTTCATAAGCAATCCCCGCTTGGTAAAAAAGAGATTGCACATGCTTAACTCGCTCGGTCAGAATCTGGTTCTTTGCTTCACCGAAAAATATCTTCCCCGGCCTGGTGTATGTGATGCGGTTTTCTTCCCTGACTGCATCAATGTCAATTGCTATGGAATACAAAACTTTGTCCATCCCGTAGACGTCACCAAGCTGCTCTTCACTGTCTATACCATTCATGATCGACAATATAAGGCTTTTCTCGCCTACCATGTTTCCCATGTCCTGGATTGCTTTTTGAAGGTGATGGTGTTTTACGGCTACGATGATGAGATCGGAGGGAGTGGTTCTATCTTCCGGTTTAATGAGAGGCAGTGAATAATGCTTATTATTGACTATCAATCCTTTCTCTTTTAGCCGGTCATAGCGTTCTGCTCCCGCTAACAGGAATATGCAATTTTTGTCCATATCGAAAAATCTACATGCGAACGTTGCGCCTATAGCTCCGGCGCCTACCACTGATATCCTTTCGATGAATGACATAATCCAAATCTTTCCTTATAATTGAAAATTGATGAACTCGTAAAAAGTCCCCCAACCTGTCATTCCCGCCCCCGACAAGTACTTTCGAGGGCAGGCTCCAGCGGGAATCCATAACATGCTTAAATAACTGGATTCCCGCTTTCTTGGGAATGACAAAAACGGGCCAAAATTGACTTTTTACGAAGGCGTCAAAATTAAAGGTTACGTATTATAGGTGTGGTGTAATCCCCTGTCTTTCCGTGAGCGGATGGTATGATCCATTTCATCCGTCATGGAGACGCCGTGTCTGTACTGAAAAGGCCACATGCTTTTGAGATGGAAGAAGGCAATCCGGTCTCCATCGATGAGAGGAAGATCGAGATCAGGCTGCAACCCGGGCATGGCGCTCAACTTGCCGTTGATGAAGGTAATCCCCCGTTCTTCCGTGGGCATGGACAATTTTGTCAACACGTCGCGAACTGTGGTTCCATCCGGCGCCGTCAACAGAACATTGGCATGACTCTCCGTTAATGCAGCGCCGCCGTAGCGCGCCAGGTCGCCATACAGCCAGACATCAACTTTTATTGTTTCCACGTTACCCACCTCCGACGGGGGGGAAAATACCCACCTCGTCGCCGGAATTCAGGATCCAATCCGGCGGCCGGGTGCGACCATTGACAAAAACCACCTTCACGCCTCCTGCGGGCAATTCCAGCCTGCCGACCAGGTCGGATATGGTGGCGTTGTCCGCCAGATCGATTTCCGCCGTCATCCCGGCGGACAGCCCTGGAAGGTAACGGCTAAGTGCGGCATACAATCTCACGTGGACCATCATAGGCATTCCCTAAAAGAAGCCGGACAGGTCCCTCGCCCGTCCGGCTTCCCGATCATTTACAGCCCGCCGTACACGGAGTCCAGGTCGCTGTCCGATACGTCAAAAACCTGGTTGTGGGGCGGCAGGGGCTCAACCTTCATGAATTCAGGCACGCGGTCGGCTTCCTTGCATAAACCGGCAGCCTCGTTGAAGGCCCGTTCCTTCTTCACAACCTCCACACCGTAGGCGTACACGTCGTCCGCTTTCCACTTCGTACCCAATACGCCGTTGCACTCATCGATCATGCCCTGATAACCGCTCGCGATATCAAGGATCGCGAAGGCGATAAACAGGCAATGGCCTGTGGAATCGATGAACGCCGTTGTGGCCTGGAAAGCGCGGCTCAAGGCTGCTTTCCCTTCCGCCAA
>JAPLJQ010000050.1 GCA_026388495.1 Deltaproteobacteria bacterium
GCGGCTGCTTCGCTATTGCCATGACAGGCTGCGCTCACGCTCCGCCTATCAAGGCAATAGAGCCGACCGCTCCTCAGACTGAGTGAACGCTGACGCGTCCCCCTCAGACCTGCGGGGCTTGCGGCTCATCCGCCACCCGTTCGATATCCCGTTCCCCTTTAGATAGCAGTGCTGGCGCTATCCATGGAGAACCGGCCAGGGATTTAACGGCCTCTTCAAATTTATTTAATGTGGAGGATACATAGATGGACAGGGTTAATGCTGAAGATCGGCTTTCTCCGATGACTTCCTGCCGGGCTTTATTGCCAAGATAGTCCGTTGCAAACCAGCCGGCAACAGCGACGATAAGCAGAAGAATAATCAGTAATGAATAAAAAAAACGCCTCTTCCTCAAGTGCAAGATCTCCCGGGCAGGTAAAGCCACATCTTTGATTTTGATAAGAACTCGCTTCTTCGAGTTGAAAGCTTACGATGGGCGGCCTTGTGAGTCAATGAAATATTGACCACAAAATACTCGCCAAAACATCCGCACGCTTGACAAGGAAATATACCACGAGAAAAGCTGCCAATAATTATCCTAAGGTCGGTCGGTGGTTATTCTTGCGCTCTCCACCGACAAGTCAGAGGTATTCTGCACCTGTCAGACACAAAATCGGTCTTGTCACGGGGTTGAATATCTGATAGTTGCACGGAAGGATGAAACGGTTATGAAAGAAATACTCACGGTTACGGCATGAAACGAGGATATCAAGCGCCTCCTGGAGGCGAGTTTCGATACCCTCTGGGTGGAGGGGGAAATCTCCAACCTCCGCAAGCCCACTTCCGGTCATGTGTATTTTACGCTAAAGGATGAGAAGAGCCAGATCAGGGCCGTCATCTTCCGGTATCCCCATATGCAGAAATCCCTTTCATGGTCGAGACCGTCCCGCTTTGATCTTGAAGAGGGGATGAGCGTTATCTGCTGTGCACGGGTAAGTGTTTACCACCCGAGGGGCGAGTACCAATTAATCGTGGAAGCCATCGAACCGAAGGGCGGCGGCGCTCTTCAGATGGCCTTTGAACAATTGAAGGCCCGCCTTCAGGCGGAGGGACTTTTTGAACCTGCCCGCAAGAAACCCATTCCTTTTCTGCCCCGTAAAATAGGGGTAATTACCTCGCTGACGGGCGCCGTGATCAGAGATATCCTGAATATCACGGCCCGGCGGTTTCCGTCCGTCGATATTCTTATCGCCCCGGTAAGGGTTCAGGGGCCGGAAGCCCCTGCCGAGATCATCAGGGCCATTTCGGATATGCAGGAGGCCGGGGGCGTCGATGTTATCATCCTGGCCAGGGGAGGCGGCTCACTGGAGGACCTTGCTCCCTTCAATGATGAAGGGGTTGCCCGGGCGGTTTCCCGTTCGCGGATTCCCGTTATCTCTGCCGTTGGTCATGAAATCGACTTTACGATTGCGGACTTTGTTGCAGATCTCCGGGCGCCGACGCCGTCCGCAGCGGCCGAGCTGGTTGTACCCGTAAAAAGAGACCTCGCGGCATCTGTGGAAAAACTGCACATGAGAATGCTCAATCATCAGCGCCGCATGATGGAGAGGTTGAATGAACGGATGGCTCTTTTGGATGCGCGCCTGAAGGATCCCAGAAAAAGAATAGACGATTTCCGTCTCCTCGTTGATGACCGGCTGGAGAGGCTCAGATTGGCCCTTGAGCACCGGAGGGCCATGATAAGGCCCGGACTGCACCATCTTGAAGTGCGCCTGATGCATGTCAGCCCCCTGTCGATGATCCGGGAACGGCGGTTTGTCCTTGAAAATTTGAGGAAGGATATGATAGCCGGATGGGATAAGGAAGTCGGGCGGCTCAAAAACCGTATGGAATCGGAGATGGCGATCCTGGATACCTTAAGCCCTCTGGCGGTTCTGAAGCGGGGTTACAGCATTGTCAAGAAACTTCCCGAAGGCTTTATCGTGAGGGTTGCGGGGTCTGTCCCCGTTGACGGAGACTTGGAAATCAAGGTTTCGGAAGGAAGCCTTCGGGCAAAAGTGACGGAGATTTGTCGGGAGTGACAGTTTATGGCTAAAGATAAAGATAAATTTGAAGACGCCCTTGGAAGATTGGAGGAAATCGTCAGGAAAATGGAAGCGGGGGATATGACCCTGGAAGAATCTCTCAAGGCCTTTGAAGAGGGCATCAAACTCGCCCGCTTGTGTGCGAAGAAACTGGACGATGCGGAACGGCGGGTGGATATCCTGCTCAAACAGGAAGACGGCATGGCGGTGAAGCCGTTTCAGGCCGAAGGCGGCGAAGATGAATCCTGATACGCTGAAAATATATCTGGAGGCCAGAAAGAAAATCATTGACGATGCCCTCGACCGGCATCTTCCCGGCGAAGACCGGTATCCCCCGGATATTTTCAAGGCCGTTCGATACAGCCTTTTTGCGGGGGGGAAAAGAATCAGGCCGATCCTCTGTATGGCCGCTGCGGAGGCCGTGGGGGGTGAGATAGATCCGGTTCTGCCCGTGGCCTGCGCCCTGGAGCTCATTCATACCTATTCCCTCATTCATGACGACCTTCCCGCCATGGACGATGACGATTACCGGAGAGGAATGTTGACGAGTCACAAAGTGTTCGGCGAAGGGGTCGCCGTTTTAGCGGGAGATGCCCTCCTGACGGAGGCGTTTCGTCTCATGTCGGAGAGGGAATTGATGAAAAACACGCCTCCTGAAACATTGCTTGACGTGATTCGTGAAATTGCCGTGGCGGCGGGTTATTTCGGCATGGTGGGCGGCCAGGTGGTCGATTTGCAATCGGAAGGACAGGCCGTTGATCCGGACACCCTTCACTACATTCACACCCACAAAACAGGGGCGATGATCATTGTCTCCGTGAGGGCGGGCGCCCTCTTGTCCGGCGCAGGAGACGCGGACGTCGACGCCCTGTCTTTATACGGACGCCATATCGGCCTTGCCTTTCAAATTGCCGATGACATCCTGAATGTCGAAGGCGACCGGAAAATGATGGGTAAGGGTACGGGGAGCGATGCCGACCGCGGCAAGATCACCTACCCGGCGCTCATGGGGCTGGACGCTTCCCGTGAAAAAGCGGGCAAGCTTGTTGAGGAGGCCCTTTCGGCGATCAGTCGCTTCGACGATAGGGTGTTGCCGTTGAGGATGATTGCCTCATATATTACGGAGCGAAAAATGTAGGGACTATTCTCTTGTCATCCCCGCGGAGGCGGGGATCCAGGAGTAAAAAGACTGGACTCCCGCCTCCGCGAGAGTGACAGTGGGTGTATGGATTCCGTGTCAAACACGGAACGACAATCAAGAAACTTTAAAATACCATTTGAATTTAAACACTTAGTCACTAATCATGAGTAAAACAGGTATGCAAAAAAATAGCGTTCTGGAAAAGGTTGCTTTTCCGGAAGACATAAAAAAACTTACCCTGAATGAACTGGAGACCCTGGCTGCGGAAATCAGGGAGGAAATCATCAAAACGGTTTCCAAAAACGGGGGACATCTGGCGTCGTCTCTGGGGACGGTAGAATTGACCCTCGCCATTCACTATGTATTCGACACCCCGAAAGATAAACTCATCTGGGACGTGGGCCATCAGGCCTATGCCCACAAGATCATCACGGGTCGAAAAGACCGTTTCCATACCCTGCGTAAACGGGGCGGCATCAGCGGATTTCCCCGAAGGGAGGAAAGCCCCTACGATGCATTCAGCGTGGGGCACAGCAGCACGTCCATATCCGCCGCAACGGGGATTGCGGAAGCAAAGTGTCTCAACGGTGAAAACTTCAAAATTATCGCAGTCATCGGCGATGGCGCCATCTCGGCGGGGATGGCCTTTGAAGGGTTGAACTGGGCCGGAGACCGCCGCAAGAATCTGATCATCATATTAAACGACAACGAAATGTGCATCTCTCCCAATGTGGGTGCCATGTCTTCCTACCTGAACCGCGTGATGACGGGACAGACGGTGATTAAGTTCAAATCGGAGATCAAGGGATTCCTGAAGTCTATTCCTTCCATCGGGCCTCAGATGTTGAAATTTTCGAGACAGTTGGAAGAATCACTGAAGGCGCTGGTGGTGCCGGGCGCCCTGTTTGAGGAACTGGGGTTCACGTATGTGGGCCCTCTCGAAGGTCATCGCCTGGATCGCCTCATACGAAACATGGAAAACGTCAGGGAACTGGAAGGACCGGTTCTTATCCATGTCATTACCAAGAAAGGCAAGGGATATACCTTTGCCGAAAAAGATCCTGCAAAATTTCACGGCATAGCGCCTTTCCGGGTTGAGACGGGAGAAATGCCCGACAGTGACCAGAAAATTCCCTCTTATACACAGATGTTCGGCAGCACCCTTGTAAAACTGGCACAGGACAATCCCCGGATTGTGGCGGTAACGGCGGCAATGTCGGATGGGACGGGACTTGACCAGTTTGCGAGGGAATTTCCGGGGAGGTTTTATGACGTGGGCATGGCGGAACAGCACGGTGTGACGTTTGCCGCCGGCCTGGCTACGGAATCCTTCATACCCGTCGTGGCTATTTATTCAACCTTCATACAGAGGGCGTACGATCAGATCATTCATGATGTCTGCCTTCAGAAACTACCCGTTGTTCTTGCCCTCGATCGGGGAGGTTTTGTCGGCGCCGATGGTCCCACCCATCACGGATTGTTCGATTATTCCTATCTTCGCGCTGTTCCGAATATTGTGGTTATGGCTCCCAAGGATGAGAATGAACTCCAGCACATGCTGAAGACGGCGGTTGAATGCGGATGTCCCGCTTCCATCAGGTATCCCCGCGGAAAAGGGATGGGTGTGCCCCTCGATGATCAGCCCGTATCCCTTGAAGTGGGTAAGGGGGAAGTTGTTTTCGATGCAGATCATACGGACCTTGCCCTTGTGGCAATCGGCGCCACGGTGTATCCTGCCATTGCCGCCGCAAAGACCTTGAACGATGAGGGAATTTCTGCAAGAGTCATCAATGCCCGGTTTGTAAAACCCCTGGATGTAACCTTGCTGTGTGACGCGGCGAAATCCGTTGGGAAAATCATCACCGTTGAAGAAAATGCCCTCATGGGCGGGTTTGGAAGCGCTGTCCTCGAAATGTTCGAAGAGCAGGGCATTCATGATGTTGTGGTCAAAAGGCTCGGGATCAGGGATGAATTCGCGGAACACGCCTCGCAGGCGGAATTGCGGAAGACGTATGGTATTGATGAAGAAAGCATCGTCGCCGCTGCACGGCTAATGATGGGCAAGAGTTAGCCGAATAATAACCTTTGGGCCGCAATTCCCGCTTTTCCTGTCGTTCACCTCCTCCCTTTGTCATTCGGGACTTGATCCGAAAACTGGGAAGCCCATTGTCATTCCGTGCTTGACACGGAATCCAGTGTTTTGAATTCTGTATTCCCATCTTTGAAGGAATTGTTTCGAATAAATTCAGAACTCGTGGGTGCTGCTTCGGAATGAAAAATCATATCGGTCGCAACAAGGAAAGGCTGGACAGGCTGCTGGTGGAAAGGGGAATCTGCCAGACACTGGAAAGAGCCAGAGCGCTCATCATGTCGGGCACTGTGCTTGTAGGGGACACGCGGATTGATAAGGCGGGGACCCTTGTTGTAACGGATGCGGATATCAGGATCAAGGGGGAAGATCATCCCTACGTCGGCAGGGGGGGATTGAAATTAAAGGGGGCCCTGACCGCGTTTCCCATTGATGTCAGGGATCTGGTTATCCTCGATGTTGGCGCCTCCACGGGAGGTTTTACGGACTGTCTCCTTCAGGAGGGGGCGGGGAAAGTCTATGCCCTCGATGTCGGCTATGGCCAACTGGCGTGGAAACTCCGGGAGGACAAGCGGGTTGTGCCCATTGAGCGTACCAATATCCGCATTTTCGAAGGCGCCGGCATTGTGGACCCCATCGACATGGCGACCATTGATACATCTTTTATTTCTCTGAAACTCGTTATTCCTGCCGTGCTCAAGCTGATCAAAAAACATGACGCCGTCATCCTTGCCCTGATCAAGCCGCAATTTGAAGCGGGGCGCGGGGATGTCGAGAAACGGGGCGTCGTGAGGGACCCTGACGTTCACAAGCGAGTTATTGAAGAGATGAGGGACTTCTGCGTTAATCTTGGCCTTCACGTCATGGGAGTTTGCGAATCGCCTCTGACGGGACCGGAGGGAAACAAGGAATTTTTCATTTATTTGCGAACACCGTGAAAAATTGCCTTATTTCTCAGCCTTTTCAAGGGGAGAGAGGGTGTTTATGCCAGCTCCTTTTTCAGAGCCTCTGGATCATGGACTTCCCAAAGGGTCAAACGGTAATTTCTTTCAACACTTCCGGACGTAAATCAGCGATTCTGATCAATGTTTTTGCCGCCCCGGATGGTTCGCGCCTCCCCTGTTCCCACTGTTCCAGTGTTCGTTTCGATACACCCATCAATGCAGCAAACTGGCTTTGGGAAAGTCCTGTTTTTATGCGCGCCTTGGCAACTTCTGTTTTCGGCGCGACAACATACCTTTTCCCGCCCCCTGCCTTGATTTCGTCTATGCCGTCCAATACTTCCCGCCAGATGTCCCGTTTCGCCTCGTGGCGTTCAA
>JAPLJQ010000067.1 GCA_026388495.1 Deltaproteobacteria bacterium
CTGGTACTGCGGATCGAGTTCGATGATGACGCGGTACTGGTTGTTGGGTGCATAAATCGTTGATATCTGCCCGGCGGAGTAAGCGCTTTCCAGGGCGGCCTCGATCTGACCAACGCTGAGCCCGAGGGCCGAGGCCTTGTCCCTGTCGATGTTTATGGAGATCTGGGGGCTCTTGATCTGAAGATCGCTGGCCACATCCTGGAATCCCGGCATGTCTTTCAGCTTTGCTTCCAGAAGGGGGGCGTATTTATAAAGGTCATTCATGTCCGGACTCTGAAGGGTATACTGGTACTGGCTTTTCGTCTGATAGCCGCCGATCCGGATGGGCGGCGGGTTCTGCAGATATACCTGGATTCCGGGAATCGCTGCCAACTGTGGCCGGAGCTTCTGGATGATCTCGTCGGCGCTCTGGCGCCTTTCCTGGCGCTGTTTCAGGCGGATAGTCAAACGTCCCGTGTTCATGGACGAAGCGCCCCCCGACCCGACGCTCGACATCACCTTCTCGATATTCGGATCCTTCTCAATGATGTGGACGACTTTTTTCTGGTGCTCCACCATGGATTCGAAGGATATGCCCTGTGCCGCTTCGGTGAAGCCGGTGATCTGGCCCGTGTCTTCGCTCGGCAGGAATCCCTTGGAAATGACGGCGTAGAGGCCGACGACGACGACTAAAAAAACAAACGAGATGATAAGCGTTGTGAGCCGGCGCCTCAAGGCCCATTTCAAAGTAGTGTCATAAAGGCGGAGCATGCCTTCAAAAAACCGCTCGGACAGCTGATAAATGCGGCTGTGCTGTTGTTCCCCGGCAGGTTTGAGGAACATTCTACAGAGCATCGGCGTCAGGCTGAGGGATACGAATCCGGAAATGAGGACGGCGACGGTGATGGTGACGGCAAATTCGTGAAGCAAGCGGCCGACAATTCCGCCCATGAACAACACCGGGATGAAAACAGCAACCAGAGAGATGGTCATGGAGAGGATCGTAAAACTGATCTCCGCCGAGCCCTTGAGGGAGGCTTCCAGAGGACTTTCACCCTTTTCCATGTGCCGCACGATATTCTCCAGCATGACAATGGCATCGTCAACGACAAACCCCACGCTCAGGGTCAGGGCCATCAGGGAAAGATTGTCGAGGTTGTATCCGGCTAAATACATCGCTGCAAAGGTGCCGACGATGGAGATGGGCAGGGCGAGACTGGGGATGACCGTTGCCGAGAGGTTGCGCAGAAAGAGAAAGATGACGAGGACGACCAGGATAAGGGCGATCAGGAACGTAATCTGCACATCCCGGACGGATTCTTTGATGGATATGGACCGGTCATAAAGGATATCCAGCTTTACGGACGCCGGAATTTCTGCCCGATATTGAGGGAGAAGATCCTTGATGGCCTGGACAACCTCGACGGTGTTCGTGCCCGGCTGGCGCTGAACTGCCAGTACAATGGCCCGGTCGTCGTTGAGCCAGGAAGCCACCTTGTCATTTTCAACGCTGTCCATAACGGCGGCCACTTCGTTGAGCCGCACGGGCGCATTGTTCCGGTAAGCCACGATGAGCGGCCGGTAGGCTGCCGCGTCCGTTAGCTGCCCCGATGCCTGGATGGTAAAGGCACGGTGCGCCCCCGAGAGGTTGCCCGTAGGCAGATTGACGTTTCCAGACTGTATGGCCGCTACGACCTCATCGATGCCTATGGAGCGGCTGACCAGCGCCTTCGGATCAACGCGGACGCGGACGGCGTACTTCTGAGACCCATGAACCTGGACCTCGGCCACGCCGCTGAGCATGGAGATGCGCTGTGCTAAATGCGTGTCGGCATATTCATCGACCTTGGAGAGGGGCAGGGTGGGCGAACTCATGGCCAGATAGAGAATGGGCGACTCTGCCGGATTCACCTTCCGATAGGCGGGGGCAGTCGTCATGTTTTGGGGCAGGTGGCGGGTCGCCGCAGCGATGGCCGTCTGGACGTCCTGGGCTGCGGCGTCGATGTCCCGGTTTAGATTGAATTGGATGGTAATCTGGGTGACGCCCATGGCGCTTGTGGACGTCATGGAGTCGATCCCGGATATTGTTGCAAACTCCCGTTCGAGAACCGTGGCCACAGCGGATGCCATCGTTTCCGGGCTCGCACCGGCAAGATTCGCCGAAACGCGGATCGTGGGAAAATCCACCGTTGGCAACTCGCTTACGGGTAGGGCTCGATAGGCGACAAGTCCCACGATGAGGATCGAGACCATGACCAGCGTTGTCATAATGGGACGGAGGATGAAGATCCTCGAAATATTCATGCTATTGCTCCGTCGCCATTTCAGGGTGTCTCTTTGATGCTGACCCTGGCTCCCGGAACCAGCAGCAACTGCCCGTCCGTCACCACCTTTTCTCCTGCCTGCACACCCTTGAGTATGGCCATTTCACCCCGGATCGCGGCCCCCGTCATCACGTGCCTCATTTCCACTGTATCGTCGGACTTGACGATGAAGACATATTGGCCCGTCTGGCCCTTCTCCACAGCCTGCGAGGGGACCATGACGACGTTCGGTTCCATGTCCAGCATCAGCACCACATTGACA
>JAPLJQ010000591.1 GCA_026388495.1 Deltaproteobacteria bacterium
AACAAAATCGTTCGAGCGCAACTCGCCGTTAGAGGCTATATGCAGATCGTAATATTCCACTATGAACCCAGCAACAAGTTTTACCTAGGAAGTGAGGCTGTGGAAGACCGACGCCCAGATGTAGGATTGCCAGCGCATAGCACAGATGTCCCTCCCCCACTCGACACGCTACTCGAAGGGATGATTCCTATATTCAACGGAGTTGGTTGGGATGTCGTTCCTGACACATTCTGGAGACCAAAGACAAGAGAGTTGAATTATGACGCTGGAAGGAAAGCAAACTCGTACAAGCCAATATCTTTGTCGATATACAGTCGAAGTTTTCCGAATTACCCTTCAATGCCTATGTTGTGCAACACATCATTGGTAACACAATCAATTTGCCAACGCATTCGAATCATTCATGAAAAATTCACTCTTATCGTAGATCTCCATAAACAAGCAATCTCTATCGATCTGGGTGGAGTTCCACTCGACTCACCAAATCATGAGGCACTGACTTCTTCCCCTTGCCTATTGTATAGGTACAAACTTGAGATTGAGGCAATGGTCTATATCATGCGGCGTGTGCTCGACAGCTTGGTGCAACTATCCTATCTACTCACAAATTATCCAGACTTCGACAAAACCAAAACAATAGGGCATAATGAGATTGGTCGATTTGTCGACAAAGAGATAGCCATCACGGATCTTGAAAAGGTAATAATTGGCGATGGGGCGAGTTATCAAAAGGATGAGACAGGGTTTCTGTCAGTCATCAACGATCTGTTTAACAGTTTCAAGCATTGTTTAATGCATGACGAAAGCTACAGCTTGATGTGCCCGGATGTTCCTACGATTGTTTCCTATCAGGCCAAAAGAAACAATCACAATAATGAGATTATCTTCCACAACCATAATGCCTACCACATAATGATGGGTTTTCAAGATAACGTGCTTCGCATCCTAAAAAATCAAAAGACATATCAATCCACGGATGGGGAGCTCTAACCATACGTTCAACACGGACGCGGCAGAAAGACTGCCACGCCGGTTAACTCTCCGTTGAGGCAATAAAATTAATACCAAAATCATCTAAGTATGAGGTATAATGGCGGCAAATATGAAAAGGGGTTCGTCATGAATAAAGAATATACAGCGATAATAAAGCAGGAAGGTGATTGGTGGATTGGCTGGATCGAGGAAGTATCCGGTGTTAACTGTCAAGAACCAACCCATGATGAATTAATATCAAGTCTTCAGATTACCTTAAAAGAGGCTCTTGAATTTAACCGTCAAGATGCCCTTGCAGCAGTAGGAGCGGGATATAAGGAAGAAAAAATCGCCATATGAAACGCAATGACCTGCTGAAGTATTTGCGATCACAAGGACGCATCAAACAAATTCCTCTAACGTGTATCCCCTTTAGAACTCTTTTTTTTCAGGCCCTTTCAAAAATCGTTGCGGGCGCCATCCCGCCGCCGGTGCAGAGTGAAACGAGGGCGTAGCGGGCCTTTTGCCGCATGAGCTCATGAATTGCCGTGACGGTCAGGCGGCAACCGGAATTGCCGACAGGGTGCCCGAGAGCAAGGGCGCCTCCGTTTACATTCAGTTTGCTCTGATCCGCTCGCAATTCCTTAGCCCAGGCGAGCGGTATCGGCGCGAAGGCTTCATTGATTTCAAAGATATCGATATCATCCATGGAAAGGCCGGCTTTTTTCAAAACTTTTGGGGTTACATAAATGGGCCCGGTGAGCATGATCTCCGGATCGGACCCGATGACGGCATTCGCGACAAAGCGGGCCATCGGATTCAGTCTGAGCTCCTTTACCTTCTCCTCACTCATGAGCACAACGGCAGACGCACCGTCTGTTATAGTACTCGATATTCCGGCCGTTATCCATTTTGTATTCGGCAAGACCTTGAGGGTAGAGAGCGTTTCGTGGGTTGTGGCTGGCCTGATGGGTTCATCGGTATCCCGGACGACCTCATTGCCGTCTTTATCGACGCCCTTCACAGGCAAAATTTCATTTTTGAAATATCCGTTGATGGTAGCCGCGTGGGCGTTTTTATGGCTTGCGATAGCAAACTCATGACATTCTTCGCGAGTGATTCCCCACTTATCCGCGATCATCTGCGCCGCCTTGATCTGATCCGGTATGCCGTACCTGCTCGTGTAAAATTCCCCGAAAGGATTCCCCATAGGCTTGCCTGTATGCAGGGTGCCGTTCAAATCCGAAAACATCCCGTACTTCGTCAGGAGTTCGCATCCGCTCGCGATCACCACATCCATTGTGCCCGAAGCGATCATGCCACAGGCGAGCTGGACGGCGGTGAGGCTGCTTCCGCACTGGCGGTTCACCGAAACACCCGGGACGGTCATCGGCAACTTTGACGCCAACACGCCCATGCGCGCCAGGGTGAAGCCCTGCTCGCCGATCTGGTATACGGTGCCGGTGATGACATCCTCCACAATTTCAGGATCGAGATCAACTCTGCGGACAGCTTCATCCAAAACAGCGCCCAGAAGTTCGGGAGCCGTCCAGTTCCGCAGATATCCATTCTGTTTGCCGATCGGCGTCCTCACGGCACTTACAATAAAAACGTCCTTCATCATTTCCTTTTCACTCCCGTATTTTTATGATTTTGTGATATGGATTCCCACCTCCGCGGGAATGACCCT
>JAPLJQ010000125.1 GCA_026388495.1 Deltaproteobacteria bacterium
GCGGGGCGATTCGCTCGCTCACGGAATTGATGCCCAGGGAGGCGCTTGTCCTCACGGATATCGGAGAGGAGGTGCGCCCGATTGAGCAGATTGCGGTCGGTGATGTCGTTGTGGTCCGACCAGGTGAACGTATACCCGTCGATGGGCGTGTCGTGAAAGGCTCGTCCTATGTAGACCAGGCGGCCGTCACCGGTGAGCCGATCCCGGTCCTGCGAGAGATTGGCGGTAAAGTCTTCGCCGGAACCATCAACCAGAATGGGTCACTCGCGGTGGCGGTGGGGAAGCAGGCATCCGAGACGATGCTCTCCAAGATCATCTATTCTGTGGAAGAGGCACAGGCCAAGAAGGGCAAGCTCCAGAGGTTCTCCGATTCATTCGGCGTGTACTATACGCCGGCTATGTTCGTCCTCGGCGTGCTGGTGGCTATTGCGCCGCCTCTGTTCATGGGGGCCGAGTGGCTACCGTTTATCTACCGGGGATTGGTGGTTTTCGTTGTTTCGTGCTCCTGTGGCCTTGCCCTCTCGGTTCCAGTGGCCATCGTGGCTGCCATGGCGAAGGCGGCCCACCAAGGAACACTCTTCAAGGGAGGCACGTACCTTGAGATTATCGACCGAGTGAAGGTTATCGCCTTCGACAAGACGGGTACCTTGACCATCGGGCGTCCTGAGGTCACGGATGTCCTGACCTTCGGCAGCATGGGGGAGCAAGAGGTGCTGGATCTTGCCGGCACGATCGAGTCGCGATCCGGGCACCCGCTGGCGGCCGCAATCGTCCGGAAGGCGCGGGAGAGCGGTGTATTCTCCGGGCAGCCGATGGAGGACTTCCACGAGAATGCCGGGCTTGGGGTTACGGCCACGGTCCGCGGACGGTCCTGCGTGGTCGGCAGTCCCCGGTGTCACCTGGAGCAGGGCATATCTCTTGGAGAGGCCGAAGAGGCTGTCGCCCGCCTCGAGAACGAAGGCAAGACCGTGGTGCTGGTGAGCGCCGATGGACGCCTGACCGGCCTCGTGGCAATCGCCGACACCGTGCGGCCTGGGGCGGTCGAGGCCCTGCAGCGGCTGAGCCGCGCCGGAGTTCGGACAGTGATGCTCACAGGGGACAACGAACGGAGCGCGCGGGCCATCGCCCATCAGGTGGGGGTTAACGAGTATGAAGCCCAGCTTCTGCCCACCGACAAAGTTGACGTGATTCGTAGGCTCCGGGAGAAATACGGCCTGGTGGCCATGGTCGGCGACGGCATCAACGATGCACCGGCGATGGCAGTCGCCGACGTGGGCATCGCGATGGGGGCGGCGGGGACGGACATCGCGATCGAGGCGGGGGACATCGTTCTGATGTCCGACGACCTTGCGAAGATAGCATTTGTACGTGAACTTTCCTGCCGGGCGGTTGCTACGATCCGGCAGAATATAGTAGTCTCCCTGATCAACGTCGCCTTCATGGTGGTCATGGCCTTGCTCGGCTATCTCGGACTTGTCACTGGGCTGCTCCTCAACGAGGCAAGCGCGCTGTTTGTGATCGCCAACGCCTTGCGGTTACTGAAGTGGCAGAGCAGGGGGACAGCAGTGCCGGTGGTTACAGAGACGACGGCCCCGGACCGAGTCAAGTCGGGCGTGAACGAACAGTTCGCTCCAGTGGGCTCGTGCTGCTGCGCCGGCGTGGAAGCGGCGACGAAAGCGCCAGTTCCAATTTTTACTATGGCCACGCCCAAGGGGCTCTGCTGCCCAGGTGGGGAGGCAACCAGCGCGGCATCTGCTCAAGCACCCATCGTCAACGAGACCAAGGGGTCGGATGGTTTGGACTCGGTGACGTTCCGTATCGATGGGGCTGGCTGTTCCTGCGAGGGGCAGATCGTTGAGAAGCGCGTGAAGGCACTGAAGGGTGTGAAGACCTTCAGCCTGAACTCCATCACCAACCAGATGAAGCTAACCTACGACCCGACGGCTGTATCCATGCAGGACATTCAAACCGCAGTGAAGAAGGCTGGAGCGACCGCAGTGCTGGTGGGGTCAAGGGCTGACGTAGATCAGACGCATTTTCGGTCAGCACCCTGCTGCGATGGGGTCAAGACGCCGACTCGCGGCGGCAGCTGCTGTGGATGAGGATAAGCTGCGCTTTCCTCCCGATTCAGCCCAGTGCCACCCGTATTGGCCACCAGGAGCGTCCCTGCCTATGGTTCGTCCAGACAGCCGGTAAGGTTCAGGCAGAAACCGTTATCCACATCAGCGCTGCCTTGGTCGGAAAAGGCATGGGGGCAGGGTATCTTGTGGACCTCCTGATATATTAAAAAAGAGTAACCACTGAATAACCGCGGAAAAGGTGTTTCAGATAGGAAACGACAGGGGCGATCCGTTCTATTCAATCCGGAGTTGCCGGATTTTCCGCCAAAGGGTGGTGCGGCTGAGTCCAAGTTCCTGGGCCGCCGCTGTCCGGTTCCCCCTATGCCGTTCAAGAACTTCGCGAATGATCCTGGTCTCCGATGACGTTAGCGCATTGCCCGCTTTCTGGCCTGGTTGGACACTGCCTCCGGTTTTCTCCATAAAATCGTAGGGCAGATGCTTTTCTTCAATTAGCGCACCTCGACACAGGACACAGGCGTGCTCCAGGATGTTTTCCAATTCCCGGATGTTGCCGGGAAATGAGTAATTCATCAGGCGGGCCATTACGTCGGCGGAGACCCCAACAATCTGTCTGCCCTTGAGAGCGTTCAAGCGGGCGATGATATTTTCCGCTAAAAGGGGGATGTCTTCCTTCCGCTCGCAGAGAGGCGGAATCTCGATCTTGATAATGTTAAGGCGATAGTAGAGGTCCTCACGGAACAGACCGTCTCTGAGCATTGCGGTTATATCTCTGTGGGTAGCCGCCATGATCCGGACATCGACCTTCACCGGCTCAACACCGCCCAATGGAATGAATGTCTTTTCCTCCAGGGCACGAAGAAGCTTGACTTGGAGAGACGGGGAAGTATCGCCGATTTCATCAAGGAAAAGGGTTCCCCCATCGGCCAGAGAGAAACGTCCCGGCTTATCCTTTTTGGCGTCCGTAAATGCTCCTCGGACGTAGCCGAAGAGTTCCGATTCCAGAAGAGTTTCAGGGATGGCCCCGCAATTAACCTTGATGAAGGGTTTGTCTTTCCTCGTGCTCAGGTCGTGGACCACTCTGGCTAAAAGACCCTTGCCTGAACCGCTGGGTCCCTGAATCAGAAGAGTGCTGTCGCTTTCGGCCACGTCTGGGAGGATATCGAATATCTCCTGCATGCGCTGGTTCTTGCTGATCATGTCCCCCTGGTTGTAACATCCCGCGACAGCCTTCCGGAGGGTCTCGATCACCGATAGATCCCGAAAAATCTCCACTGCGCCGACAACGTCGCCCAGTTTGTTACGGATAAGCGCTGTGGTGACGCTGACGGGAATTTCCTTTCCCGACCGGTTGATGATGACAGCGGGATGATTATAGACCGGCTCACCCGTAGTCAAGGTCTTTTCCAGGGGACAATTGGTCTGACAGGTGCTGGACCGAAGGATGTCGAAGCAGTATTGATTAACCGCCTCCTGAAAAGCGAATCCCGTAATCTCTTCTGCGGCCCGGTTAAAAAACGTGTTGATCCGGCGTTTAAGATCCACGGTGAAGACTCCGTCCGTCATGCTTTCCAGAATGGAGCAGCAGGGCATGCTCTCATCACCACTTTGGCAGGACGCGATCTCTGTGGCATCGGCATCGTTTTTACGACTTTTTCTTTTCTTCATGCACCTGATTCTTTTCGTTGAAGCTTTATTCCGGCTTTCATTTTCAATGCAACATTTATCTATTGTGATTCAGGAAAATCGCCGTCGGCTGTTACGCCAAGACCGGCACAGATTTCAAGATATGCGTCTTTCAAGGAAGCATACTTTCCCTCGAATATCGGTTTGCACAGAAAGGGCTTCGCATTGCCGTTCCAGAGTGTAAGGGCAAAGGCCATACAGGTCTTCTGGCCGCATTCGCCGCAGTTTGTGCCGGGAAGCCGTTTGTATAACTCAAGTGCAGGCGGCTTTTTTCGCATGATGTACAATGGAACAATTGAAGCCCGGCGTGCGTATACATCATTGACGCAGCATCGGATTTTTTCAAGGGTGTGCCATCCATCGACGATCTCATCGGCCTTGGCAATGGCGATCCTTCGCGGATAGAGTGTGATCATGCGATAGCCGTCCATATACGTAATCATGGGACCGTTTTCATTATAGCACGCCCCCCGCATTTCGGCATTGATGTAGGGGAATACTTCACTCATGTCGCCGCTGATGTGGGCAATAAGGCGTATTTTTGTCTGATCGGCGATACAGGGCGCAACCACCATGATCGAGACGGTGCCGAAAATATCTTTTTGAAAATGCTGTGGGGCGTCTTGCGGTATTTCAATAGCTGCTCGACGGTATTCGACCCAACCGGAACAAACATAGTCATCCATTGAATTTGAGGCCAACCGTGAACGGACTTCCTGTTCCATCGCAATTGCAGGTATACCGACCAGCCTGTATCCCGGTTCGGGATTCACAACCTCATATGCAAGGCTCATTTTATCAAGCTGTGTGCGCACTTTTTCATATTCAATCTTTTTGGGAAATGCCGCGAGATACATCCTGTTCGCAAACCTTTCAGCCGGTCACACGTTGGAGAATTCGTTTTCTATCCAGTTTCTGATTTCATCCCTGATCCGTCGAAAACCTGCCACAATTTCCTCCTCTGTCCCAGTCAGGGCCGAAGGATCTTCAAAACTCTGATGAAGGATTTTTTTACCGCCGGGGAAAAAGGGGCAGGATTCCTTCGCATGATCGCAAACGGTGATCACGTAGTCAAATTTCTGATCCAAGAATTCCTGAAGGCCTTTTGAGCGATGGGCGCCGATGTCAATGCCGATCTCAGCCATGACCCTGATGGCGTAAGGAGTTACCCTGCCGTTCGATACAGTCATATTTCACGCCGATACAAATTACCCTTTTAACTTGCTGTATAATCCCTGGAGTTTTGTCCGGTAGGTGTTTCGGATGTTTGCCTCATCCTCTCCAAGGGGTTTTACAGGGATCAGATCCATGACATCGCTCGGGGTCAGGCCGGAATCGGTCATGGTCTTGAGCGCGCCCTGCATCATCTTTGCCAGGCTTTCTTTTACCTCTTTCGGGGTCATCCCGAAGGTCTTTCCCAGTTCCTCCAGTTCATAGAGCTGGAACCAGAAGTAGGTAGGCCCCATAGCGGTGATGATGGCGTAGGCTTCCAGTTTTTCTTCCGCCACTTCGGGGCAGTCCCCCAGGATTTTGAACCATGTGCGCAGTTTTTTCTTTTCGTCCTTTGAAAATGCGGCGGAGAACGCCAATGGATTGAATCCGTTGTTTACGACCGACGGCGCATTGGGAATCATCCGGATAATACGGGAAAATCCGTCAAGTCCGCCAGAAATCCGGGAGATGGATACTTTCGGGGCCAGGGAAACGACAATCGCGTCCCGGCGGAGCTTTGGTTTCATTTCTCCGAGAATTCCCATGATCGCCGGGGGAGGGAGGGCAAAGAAGACCACATCGGCGGCAGCGGGCTTCTTAAGATCCCCGCCTGCCGCCTCAATCTTCGGGAATCGTTTCTTTAGATTTTTCAGAATATCGGCGTTGGCGTCGCTGACAATCACCTTGCCGGGCCATTTCTTTTTCCGTTCTAAACCACTCAGGATAATTCTGGCGACCCTTCCACCTCCGATAAAACCGATGGATTTAAACATGCTAGAAAACCTCCTTCCTAACTATATTTGTTTTGTGTTTTTTTACTCCCCACTAAGGAGACCTTTTACCCTTTAGTTTCCCCAGAAGGGATTGCCGATAAAGTAGATTCCCAAAACAGCGATGAGCGCCCCGGCCCCTTTGCGGAACCACATACCCGCTCCCTGCCATGCCTGATTCTCGATCAGTTTTCTAACCATGGCCGTGGAACTACCCGCAATGACGATGGGGAGGCAGTGACCAAGGGCAAACAGCGTGATGAAAAGAATGCCGACCCCCACCTTCTGCTGGATGGTGATGATGGCCAGAATAGGTGCGATGAATCCGAATGTGCAGGTGCCGGACAGTACACCGTAAGCCAGGCCCAGAGCAAAAGCGCCCCAGATTCCCCGCAGTTTGAGACGGTAGAGCAGGCTGCCGGACGCGGAGCATGCTTCAACCCCCATCATGCCCAGGGCGACCCAGAGAAGGATCAGGCCCACCAGGATCTGCCAGTAATTTCCCACATCGCCGAGCATCCGGCCCAGGAAGGCGCAGACGATGCCGATCAGGGCAATGGTAATAAAAAGGCCAAGGGTAAACGCAATGGAGTAGGCGCTGGCCTGGCGGGGTTGCAGTATCTGCTCCTGTCCAGCAACATAGGCGACGATCAGGGGGATGGAGGCCAGATGACAGGGGCTGAACAGGACGCTGACCATGCCCCACAGAAAACAGCCGAGGGCTGCCAGTATCGTTGCTCCCGTCATCCATTCGTTAATCGTCAGAAAGAAAGAATCCAGCATCATATCCGCCTTCTACCGGACGCCCATCGACTTGAGCCGGGCTACAATAGCATCCTCACTCATATAACCGATGTGGCGGCTGATTTCCCTGCCGTTCTTATCGAAAAAGATCTGGGTAGGAATAGCCTGGATTCCGAATTGCTCCCCGGCTTCCCCGTTATACCGGAGATCGATGAAAACAACAGCGGCCTTTCCCCGGTAGCGCTTCTCCAGTTTATCGAGGATCGGCGCCATCATCTTGCAGGGAATGCAGGAAGCGGCGCCCAGATCGACCATAGTCACCATGCCCTTGACAGGGACTTTTTTATGCCCTGCAGAAACCGCCGGCGAAGCCGAGACGACGAAAAAAAACATGAAAATGATTAATACGCTGATCTCTGAAACACGCGTTATGCTCATAGATAAAACCTCAACAACAAGAATCTCCACAGCCTTTACCTGCCGCCAGACTCGATGTAAGTTTAAAACCCGATCCGCTAACAGACTCAACGAAATCGACATTTATCGGCTTGACTTCCTCAAACAGATCCTTGTCAATAAGAAAATGTATGTCTCTATCCGTAAATACCATATCTTTTTCCTGTGGCTCGTCCAGAGCCATTCCTAACGCAGGCCCGCCTCAGCCAGCCTGCAAGAGTATCCTGATGGAAAGAGTCTCGTTCTGATTTTTCAAAAAGTTTTTGATCATGTCACTTGCCTTTTCTGTAACTTCAAACATAAATCCTCCTGTATTTTAATTTTTGAATCTTTCAATTCGTTGATCGTCAGAAAAAAGATTCAAGCATCATATCCACCTCCTACTGGACGCCCATTGACTTGAGTTGGGCTACGATAGCCTCCTCGTTCATATAACCGATGTGGCGGTTGATTTCCCTGCCGTCCTTATCGAAAAAGATCTGGGTAGGAATAGCCTGAACTCTGAATTGCTGCGCGGCTTCCTGGTTATACCGAAGATCGATGAAAACAACAGCAGCCTTTGCCTGGTAGCGTTTCTCCAGTTTATCGAGGATCGGGGCCATCATTTTGCAGGGAACGCAGGAGGCGGCGCCCAGATCGACCATGGTCACCATGCCCTTAACTGGGACGTTTTTCACCTCTTCACCGACGGGTGCCATTTTCACCCCTTCACCAACAGGAGCCATTTTTACATCTGGACAGCAGGGACCGGAGACTAACTTAAGCAAAGCCAGGCAGATGACCATTACCACCATTACCAAAACAGTTATTCTGTTCAATCCTATTTCCCTTTCTTGTACCGCTTCCGTTATTGCTTTATGGTCTGTAGTTTCGATAGACCGCTTCGTATTTCATCAAATTCCCGATACCTGCGGACATCGGGCTCCGAATATTTTACAATGCAGGTCGGTGTCAAGGTGACCTTGTATTTCCTTATAATTCTGTTATATTCGGAGAGCACCGGCTTCACATCGTAGGGCTTTAGCACAATACCTTGCGCCTTTAGAGCCTCTTTTCTCTAATTCTTGAATCTTTCGATCAGTGCCTCCAGGTATCGCGATTTCATCTGGCGGCTTGCCATCGCCTGTTTGACTGGCGGCAACTTCAGGATGACACCGAGAATTGCCGCCATCGCCCGGTGGCTCATGAGCGCCCGGTTATCAAAAATCAGATTCTGGAGTTTTCCTCGCTCGATCGCCATGACGACTACCCGATGGGTGGAATTGAGGGGTGTTATCACCCGTTTCGGTCGGGATTCCAGACGGATCGCATCAGCCGGACAGTTACGAACACAGAGGCCGCAGCCGAGGCATGTTTCCTCATTCAATTTTACCTTCTCCCGCTTTGACATATGTGGATCGTTCGCCGAGACGAGGCATATCGTCTCCACGGGACAGGCCCGAACACAGCAACCGCAACCGGTACACGCATCATCATTGACCTTTGGAAGAAAATTGGTCGTATGCACAGGATGAAGCATGCCGAAACGGCGGGCGGCGATCATGGCCTCACAGCAACAACCGCAGCAATTGCAGATGAAGTTGACCCGTTGCCGTACGTTTTCACCGAATTGGACCAGGTTATTGTCATAGGCCTGTCTGAGCAGATCCAGCTCCTCGGCGACATCAATGGCGCGGGCGAAGCCATGCCGGATCAGGGAAGCGCCTGAGTTGTTGAAGGTCATGCAGATGTCCATCGGCGCGCCGCAAGACCGGCCGAGATGCGCCATTTTGTGACGGCAGTAGCAAACGCCGATCCCCCGGTGGGAGGCCGTGCGGATGACCTCGCTTGCCCTTTCGTAGTCGAGGACATGAAGGGCGTTTTCGGGGGTAAGCGCCGGCTCGTGGACAAAGACGCGCCCCAGCTGTGTCTCACCGTCGGTGAAGAGGGACTTGATGAAGTCTTCTTCAACGTTCATGTATTCGTAGAAAAGTTCGCTTAAAGCCTTCTGGTTAATATCATCCCGGATCCGCATCAGGGAGAACTCGAAGAAACCGGCCATGGGTGGTGGGAGGACGTACTGCATCTCCTCTGCCTCCTCAATGTCGAGGAGAAGCGCCTTATCGGCAAGACGATCCAGGGTTTTTCGGGCATCTGCCAAGGGAATTTTCCAGAGCGCAGCGGCTTTCTCCGCCGTGAAAGGTTTGATCGGCAGGAGGGAGACAAGGGCTGCTTCCCTCTCCGTGAAGAGGATGCTGAGGATGTTTTGGAGAAGCCCTGAAGGAGTTACACCCTGGGGGAAACGGTTCAATCGCTCCGTCAACTCGGCATATCCAGATTTCAATGTGTGGTGCGCCATTTTACTCCTCACCGAGGGGCCGCTTCACCGGTCAGGTGCCTCCGAAAATGGGAATGCCACCGCGCAGGGAAATATCCCCGGCGAAACCGACCGTGACCTTTTCGCCTTCCACAATCACGGGTACCTGCATCTTGCCGTTGGAAAAGTTCAGCATTTCCTCCAATTTTTTCGGGTCTTCATTTACATTGATATAGCTATCCCTCTCGCCATAGGCTGCCCGAGCCTGGTTGCAGAAGGGTCAGGTATCGGTGCCGTAAATGATGATATTTTTTTCCATCAAAGCCGCCTGCGTATTGAATCTCAAGCTTCCGCCGGGAAAAACTTCCTTTTAAAGTAAAGAGCCACATTGACCAGAATGATCAGGACCGGGACTTCAATCAAAGGCCCGATGACCGTGGCGAAGGCCTGACCGGAATCGATGCCGTAGATGGCAATGGCCACGGCAATGGCCAGCTCAAAATCGTTGCTCCCGGCGGTGAAAGACACTGCCGTCGTCTGCGCGTAATTCCCGCCGATTTTGCTCACAAAAAAGAATGTCATGAACCACATGAAAGCAAAATACAGGGTAAGGGGTATGCCCACGATCAGAACATCAAACGGTGACTGAATGATCTTGTTTCCCTGGCTTGAGAACATCACCACAATCGTGAACAGAAGAGCAATGAGCGTGATGGGACTGATCTTCGGCATGAATACCGTATCGAACCATTCTTCCCCTTTGACATGGATCAGGGAATAGCGGGTGATGAGGCCGGCAAGGAAAGGAATTCCGAGATAAATAAAAACGGTTTTCGCCGATTCCGCCATGGAGACATTGATGTTGAGGTCTTTGGCAAGTCCAAGCCAGTTCAATGCAAGCGTGATGAAGACGTATATATAGACAGCGTAGAAGAGAACCTGGGCGATGGCGTTGAAGGCCACAAGGCCTACGGCGAATTCCCGGTCTCCTCCGGCGAGCTCGTTCCAGACGATGACCATGGCGATGCACCGGGCAAGCCCTACCAGAATAACGCCGATCATATACTCCGGGTAGTTTTGCAGAAAGATAATGGCCAGAACGAACATGACCACCGGGCCGATCACCCAGTTCTGAACAAGGGATACGGTCAGCAGTTTTTTGTTTTTGAATACCTTCCCCATTTTCTCGTACTTCACCCGGGCCAGGGGGGGATACATCATTAAAATCAGCCCGACGGCGATGGGTATGGACGTTGTACCGACCTGCAGGCCGATGATGAAGTCGGAGACGCCGGGGAGAAAGTAACCGATCGCGATGCCAAAGCCGATGGCCAGGAATATCCACAGCGTTAAAAAGCGATCCAGAAACGACAACTTCTTTATGATACCGTCCGACATATAACCCGCCCCTCCTCATTTTTCGATCCAGGTTTTAATTTCCTCTTTTTTGGGGATTTTGCCCACGGATTTGACCTTGCCGTCCACAACCACCGAGGGCGTACCGAAGACGCCGTAAGAGGCGATTTTCTTGAAATCCGTCACATGTTCGACCTCTGCATCCGTTCCTGTTTCGGCAAGTGTCTCCTTGACCAGTTTTTCTACCTGGTGGCATTTCGCGCATCCAGGCCCTAAGATCTTGATTTCCATTGAATTATCCTCCTCATTTATATTTATCCAACCATCCAGCCATAAGCTATCCCTGTCACGGTGGACAGAACGACCACGATGACACAGTAAACGGCGGTCTTTCTGACGCCCATGATCCCGGCGAGTGTCATCATGCTGGGGAGCGACAGGGCGGGGCCGGCAAGAAGCAATGACAGGGCTGGACCCTGTCCCATTCCGGAACCGATGAGCCCCTGGAGAATAGGAACCTCCGTCAGGGTGGCAAAATACATCAAAGCGCCGGAAACGGAAGCGAAAAGATTCGCCCATAGGGAGTTGCCGCCGACAAGGGCCGCAATGAACCGTTCGGGAATCAGCGCCTCATGTCCTGGCCGACCCAGGAGAAAACCTGCCACGAGGACGCCGGCAAAGAGCAGTGGGAAGATCTGCTTCATGAAACCCCAGGTCGCCTGAGTCCAACCCAGCAGTTCTTCCTTTGCAAACCATAATTTCAGCATAACAGCCAGAGCAATGAGCAGGGCAACGGTCAGGTACCATTTAACGGTGAAGATGGCTGACCAGAGACCGCCTTCTCCCGGCGCCGGTTTTGCCCAGGCGGCAAAGACGAGGATCAAAACCATCGTGAGCATGTAGAGGGCATCCTGCCATAGGGCGCGGGTCTTGTCGTCTTCGTCCGGCATGTAGATAGCCCCCGCCGTGCGGCTGGCGTCATCCTTCCGGTAGATGAACGCCATGAGAAGTCCGGCAATCACGGAAAAGGCTACAGCGCCGACAGCCCGTGCCAGTCCCATTTTCCAGCCAAGAACCTTTGCCGTGAGGACAATGGCCAGAATATTAATGGCCGGCCCGGAGTAGAGAAAGGCCGTTGCCGGGCCGATGCCCGCGCCCCGGGTGTAGATCCCCGCAAATAATGGCAGAACGGTGCACGAGCAGACGGCCAGGACCGTTCCAGATACGGAGGCGACGGAGTACGAAAGGATTTTGTTGGCCGTGGCCCCGAAGTATTTCAGGACCGATGCCTGAGAGACGAATACGGCGATGGCCCCGGCGATGAAAAACGCGGGAATAAGGCAGGTCAGAACATGCTCCCGGGCGTACTCCTGGAGCATCATGAACGATTCGAGCCCGGACTGGCGGATGACGGGATGATCCCATGGGATATAATATGCGGCCAAAAACGCCGCAACGATAAGGGCAAGTTTAGTCCATTCTTTCATAAGGTTTCCTTGATTTTATATTCCTTAATAGTAATATTATCAGAATCTTCAGGTTTTCCTGCATATCTCCTCGCGTTCGATGTCTGAAAGCTTTTCCACGATCTTCCTGACTTCCGCGTCTTCGGAAAGCCAGTATTTCAGGTTTCCAAGAAGTGTGGCGGCATACGGGCTGCCTCCGCCCGTCAGCGTGTAATTAACCCAAAGGCCCTCTTTTCTGCGACCAACCAGTCCGGCACTCTCCAGAACTTTCAAATGCTTGGATACTGTCGGCTGGGCGATTCCGAGAGCTGCCTGAATTTCACAGACGCACAGCTCTTTCTGCTGAAGTATTTTCAAGAGTTTCACCCGGTTCGGGTCGGAAAGCGCCTTCATGACCTTGATAAATTCTTTCATGGATATTCCCTCACTATATTTCTTGTTTGGAATATAGTGATCAAAGTCGTCCATGTCAAGGATAAATTGAGAGAAGACAAACAATCACTTTTTACGGGTTCATCATTGTATGATATAAGAATCGAAAATAGTCTGAAAGGAAAGACCGTTATGGCTGAGCCGTCCTATCTGAAACTGTACAGGGAAGGGAAGCTTCAAGAACGCGTCGATCGGGCCGTGGGGCTTTTGAAAAGCTGTGTCCTGTGCCCAAGGGATTGTCGTGTGGACCGGCTTGCCGGGGAAACGGGTTATTGTCGGACGGGACGAAAAGCCATCGTGGCAAGCCTGCACGCCCATTTTGGGGAAGAAGCGCCGCTGGTGGGAACGGACGGCTCCGGCACGATATTTTTCAGTTCCTGCAATCTCCTTTGCACCTTCTGTCAGAATTTCGATATCAGCCACCTGATGGAGGGCCATGAGACAGAGCCGGAAAATCTCGCGGCCATGATGCTCTCCCTCCAGCGCCGGGGGTGTCATAATATCAATTTTGTCACCCCCACCCATGTGGTCCCCCAGATCCTTGAGGGTTTAATCCTTGCTGTCGAACACGGGCTGAGCGTACCCCTGGTTTACAACACAGGCGGGTACGACAGGGTGGATACCCTGAAGATTCTTGACGGGATTTTCGATATCTATATGCCTGATTTCAAATTCTGGGATGAAAAGTGGGCGGACCGGTTCTGTCATGCGCCGGATTACAGGAAACAGGCCGCATCGGCCATCAAAGAAATGCAACGGCAGGTGGGGGATCTCGTGATCGACAAATCGGGGGTCGCCGTAAAAGGGTTGATCGTGCGCCATCTGGTCATGCCGAACGATGTGGCCAATACCGGAAAAATCATGACGTTCCTGGCGGAAAAAATTTCCAAAGACACCTATGTCAACGTCATGGACCAGTACCATCCCTGCGGCAAGGCGATGGGGGACCAAAACATCAATCGCCGGATCACCAGAAGCGAATTTGCCGTGGCCGTCCACTGGGCCAAAGATGCCGGTCTCCACAGGCTGGACGCCTGGTTTTAGGCCGGTTTGTTATCCTTCTCCTTCAGGTAATCCCACATTCCCCGGATGCTGTTCATAGAAAAAATCTTTTCCCTGGACTGCACATCCAGAGGAAGGGAATAATACGGGGACAACCCCCGGTCGTTTTTTAGCAGATCCGCGTAAATTTTTTCTTCGTTAAATTCCCCTTCCGCCTTGTAGTGCCTTTCCACCGTGGCCATCCAGTTGTCCAACTGGTCGAGGGCCGTGTCGAATACATCCTTCACTTCCTTCCGGTAGCCGTAATGGCCGAAACATACGTGGGAGACATCGAGGGAAGCTGCCTTTTCCAGGGAACTCCGGTAGATCTCGTAGATAAAGGGGGGCGGCGTTGCGATGCGGAGGTACAGGACATCGTTTAAGGGATAGTTAATTCCCGCCACTTCTCCCAAAAACAGGAGATTTCCGATCTGATAACACAGGTGGTTCAGGGCGTGACCGGGGGTTTCAAACACGTTAATGACCTCTCCTCCGATCTCGATGGGATTTTTGTAGCTGATGTTCTTTTCGGGAATAGCGGCAATTTCACCATATACTTCCGCCACTTTCCCGAGAAACTTGCGGGATCCCTCCCACAGCTTGGAAGGATCAACCATGTGGCGGACCCCCTTAGGGTGACAGATGACCTTCGCATCGGGGAAGTGTTCTACCAGCACTCCCGTGCCGCCTGCGTGATCGATATGGATATGGGTGAGAAGGATGTAATCCAGCTTTTTTACCTTCAGCTTTTTCAGGGCGTCCACAAGAACGGGGATGGTGGAGCGGGGGCCGGGATCCACTGCCAGGGTAATGCCGTCCCTCATATAGACCCAGCTGCTGAGAAAATTGTAGAATCCCTCCAGGGGTTGATCCAGATCAACGATGTATAGATTTTCCATGGGTTGGTGTATGGCCATAGTCCTTACTCCTCATTCTTAAAGTAAGATATTTGAATTATTTGTCTTCCATGTCATGATTACAAAAATAAATCCTTTACCGTCATTCCGGGCTTGATCCGGAATCCATAAGTCTTTCATGTCTCTGGACCTCTGCCTGCGCAGGGATGATGACATTATGCGGAGATTTTACAATAGCTTCTTGATCAATTCAAGACGGTCCGGCGGTATTATTTTTTCCCGAGAGTCGTCTCCAGAAGCATGTCTATGGCCATGTAATCTTGGCTTAGTATCTTGCCGCCTTTATCGATGAGAACCATGGCCGGCACACCCACAATGCCGTATGCGCCCGCTACTTCTCCCTGCTCGTCGAGCAGGATTCCGAAAGGGATCTGATTCCGGGATGCAAAGCGAGAGACCGTTGCCCCTGGTTCCTGAATATCGATCATCGCAACTTCAAGTCCTCTCCTGCCGTATGTTTCATAAATGTCTTTATAGTGAGGGATTTCGGCACGGCACGAGGGACACCAGGTGGTAACGAAAATCAGCAGAACAGGCTTTCCTTTCTGGCCGCTCAATTTAAAAGTCTTTCCCGACAGAGTTTTCAAAGAAAAATCCGGCGCCGCTGCGTCCGCCGTCTTCTTCACCGCCTCCCGCGGTCGTGTGTCGGAGCACGAAAGTGCAAATATCAGTATCAGCGCCATGCAACTCAAAACGGCATATCGGGGTAAGAAAAACGATGTTTTCATATTTTTCAAGTTTATCTCCTCAGATCCAGAATCCGCCCGCCTTGATGAGAAAATATTCTCCCACGGCCAGGAGAAGCCATCCCGACAGGCGGGTTATCCTGACCATCCAGGCGCCGGATTTCGGCATGCTGGTTAATAGACCGGTGAACGTTCCGATTAAAATAAGCAGGGTGCCCATCCCGAAGGCGAAAATAAAAAGAAGAGCCATCCCGAGAATAAGGTTCTGGCTCGTGGCAACATAGCTCAGAAGGGCCGCAAATACGGGGACGGTGCAGGGGCCCATGACCAGGCCTGAAACAGCCCCGATGAAAAAACTGCCTGCAATTCCCTTTTTACGGGGCTGCATCCTGGTAAGAAAACCCGGAACCCTTACGGGCAGCGTGAAGACTTCCAGCATGGATAACCCCATGAGTATGCAGATGTTTGCAACGATGAAATACGTCCACGGGTTTGTCTGGATTTGTCCGAACAGCCTGCCGGATAAAGCGGCAACGGCGCCCAGAGCCGTATATGTCAGAGACATGCCCAGGACGTAGATCACAGAAAGGACAAAGCCTTTCATTTTTGAAGCACTGCCGTGAGCGCCGATAAATGCAACCGTAATGGGGATGACCGGGTAAACGCAGGGCGTGAAGCTGACGAGCACACCTCCGAGATAGGCGGCAAAAAACGCTAAATAAGAAGTTCCCTGCAGATATGCAGACAACCCGTTTATAAAATTATCCATCATGATCTCTTTGATAACATAACATTAACCACTTATCAACCTGATACGGGCAGAGCGCCCACGACGCTTCAGGGGTACCCCATCAAAATTATTGCTTGAAGTTGGATTTGAAAGGATATATAGATCAACAGATAAAGTAAATTTGCAACACGAAGGAGAGCTGATTGAATGGCTAAAATGTTGAAGGATACACTGGAAACTATCGAGAAGTATAAAAGTGCGACCCCCCATTACAGTGAATTGCTGGATATTTTGGGAGAGATACTGATCCTCAGAGAAGAATATCGGCGTAAGATGGAAAAGATAATCTTTCCCATCGACGACAGGCTCATAGAGACGAAAATTACCGGCGGATTGCCCCTTGTTGATTTGTCTTCGGAAGATTGCGACCTCACAGAACCCAGGCAATACTTCCTCGCCCTCCTGGGGATTGCAGAAAAGCGCGTTCCCGGTGAGACGGATGAGATTATTGAAAAAATTAAAGATGGTTCCGTTGATTTTGAAAAGATGGTTCGCGATTCCTTTTATTCCCTTCAGGATGAATCCTTAAATGAATTGGAAGATTCGGAAGATTCTGAGGACGATGTCTTTGATCTTGTTGATCTGTTTCTTGAAGAAAGCCTGAGGCCTGCCATGGAGAAAGTGGTGGAGAAGTACGGAAAAACCATAACGGAGGCAGGCTGGTCCGAGGGGTATTGCCCGATCTGCGGCAAGGAGCCCAAGATCGGTGAAATCAAAGAAGAGGAAGGCGTTCGCTACCTCTTCTGCAATCAGTGTGGTTTTGAATGGCATTTCAAGCGCATAACCTGTCCTTTCTGCGGTAATGACGAACAGCAGACACTGGCCTACTTTACCGTTGAAGGGGATGAGAGATACCGCGTTGATGTCTGCAACGTGTGCAAGCGGTATATAAAAATGGTTGATTTCAGGGAAACCAAGGAAGAGGCGAATCTGGATGTTGAAGATATTGCCACGCTGCATCTTGATATGCTTGCAAACGAAGAAGGATACGATTAACAGCCATAACCCATGCACGATGAGAACATCACGGATGTCGTACAGATTTTAGAAAAAGAGCTGGGCGGCTGGGAACTTCCCATCGTTACATCTCTGGCGGAGGAAAACAGGGGGCCGTTTCCCATTCTTATTTCCACGGTCCTCAGTTCGAGAACGAAAGATGAAGTGACGGCGCAAGCCGCGGGAAGACTTCTGTCCCTGGCCGCTACACCGGAAGATATGGTGAAATTTTCCGAGGAAGAGATCAGTCAGGCGATATATCCGGTGGGCTTTTACCGGATTAAAGCAAGGGCGATCCTTGAAATCTGCAGGGAATTGATCGGGCGTTTCGATTCGAAGGTTCCGGACAGCATCGATCAATTGCTGACTTTAAGAGGGGTCGGGAGGAAGACGGCCAATCTGGTTCTCACGCTTGGATTCAATAAGGAAGGACTGTGTGTGGATACCCATGTTCACAGGATTTCCAACCGTCTGGGCTATGTGAGGACGAAAACCCCTAAAGAAACGGAATATGCCCTCAGAGCCAAGTTGCCTAACAAATACTGGGCTCGTTACAACACCCTGATGGTTGCATTTGGCCGGCATGTTTGCTTTCCCGTATCCCCATTCTGCAGCAGGTGCCCTGTGGCGGTTTATTGCGACCGGGTGAATGTGGGCAGAAACAGATAGAACAGAATTTCGACAGATCCGTGACAGGCGTATGATTTTCCGAAACACCGGGATTTCCAAAACTTGAAAAGGAGGTCAATCATGGGCGTTAAAGTGGGTGTCAATGGCTTTGGCAGAGTAGGCAGGTATATTGTCAGGGCATGTCTCGGATATGATGACATTGATATTGTTGCTATCAATTCGAGGGCCAAACCGGATATCCTGGCCCACCTTCTCAAGTATGATTCCGTTCACGGCAAGATCAATGCGGAGATTGCCACAAACGGCGACAGCCTGCTGGTGAATGATAAGAAGATCGCCATCACCCATGTGATGTCGAATCTCTCCGACCTTCCGTGGAAGGAACTGGGCGTCGATATTGCCCTTGAATCATCCGGGAGATTCAGGAATAAAGATGAGCTTTCGGGGCATCTGACGGCCGGTGCAAAAAAAGTCATTCTGGCGGCGCCGGGCAAGGGGATCGACGGAACCTTTGTAATGGGCGTTAATGAAGATTCCTATGATCCGGCAAAACACCATATCATATCCAACGCCTCCTGCACCACGAATTGTCTTGCCCCCGTGGCCAAAGTGCTCCATGATGAATTCAGGATCGTCAGGGGGCTCATGACGACCGTGCATGCCTATACCATGGATCAGAGACTTCTGGACGGTTCCCATAGCGACTTCCGCAGGGGACGAGCCGCCGCCATGTCCATCGTTCCCACATCGACGGGAGCAGCAATCGCCGTGGCCGAGGTGATTCCCGAACTGAAAGGAAAGCTCGGCGGTTTGGCGCTGAGGGTTCCGACCCCCAATGTGTCTGTTGTGGATCTTGCCGTGCAGGTCGGAAGGTCAGTTACGATCAAAGAGGTGAACAGCGCCCTTAAGGCGGCATCGGATGGCAGATTGAAGGGCATCATGGCGTTTTGCGAGGAAGAACTGGTTTCCATCGATTTTACGGGCAGCCCGTACTCGTCCATCGTGGATGCGCCGCTGACGAACGTGATTGATGGGTGCTTCGTCAAGGTATTTGCCTGGTATGATAATGAGAGCGGATATGCGTGCAGAATGAGGGACCTGGCCATCTACATTGCCGGGAGGACTTTCGGAGGATAGCATCATGGGCGTGCCTTTTATCGCCGGCAACTGGAAAATGAACAAGACAATCCGGGAGGCCGTTGATTTTACGAATCAATTGAGAAACCTGATCGCCGAACTGGATGACCGGGAGGTGGTCATTGCCCCGCCCTTTACCGCCCTGTATCCCGTGGCGGAAGCGCTAAAGGGGTCAAATATCCATCTTTCCGCACAGAACCTGAGCGATAAGGCGGAGGGCGCATATACGGGCGAGGTGAGTGCCCGCATGCTGGTAGATGCCGGATGCCGGTATGTCATCATCGGTCATTCGGAAAGACGGAACCTCTTCGGCGAAAAAGACGCGGTCATCAACGCCAAGATCAAAATCGCACTCGCATCCGGTCTGAAACCCATATTCTGTGTCGGGGAAACCCTTGAAGAACGGGAGGAAGACAGTACTTTCAGCGTTATTGAGAGACAGATAAAAGAGGGATTGAATAATTTAAACAGGGATGATATAAGGCGGCTCGTAATTGCCTATGAACCGGTCTGGGCTATCGGAACGGGAAAAACGGCAACACCGGAGCAGGCCCAGGAAATACACGCATTTATTCGTCATTTAATGGATGCGACTTACGGCGAACATATGGCGGGAGACATCCCCATCATCTACGGGGGAAGTGTCAATCCGAAAAATATCAGCGTTCTCATGGCCGAACGGGACATTAACGGTGTTCTGGTGGGAGGGGCCAGCCTGGATATTGATTCGTTCATCCAGATCATAAAATTTTAATTGGAATGAATACCCTGTCATCCCCAAATTCTTCTTGTCATCCCCGCGCAGGCGGGGATCCAGAAAAGGTAAATTTAAAAAATATTCGAAATTATTAAGGAGACGTTTCAGCGTGAACATATTTATTACCATTTTACATATCGTTGTCTGTATTGTGTTGATTTTGGTTGTTCTTTTGCAGGCAGGCAAGGGAGCGAGCATGGGCGCCGCTTTCGGCGGATCAAGTCAGACCGTTTTCGGGAGCAGCGGTCCCGGTACGTTCCTGACTAAGATGACAACGGCCATTGCCACTATTTTTATGTTGACCGCACTGTCGCTTTCATACTTTTCGCTTCACAAGCAACCGTCCGTGATGGACAAAGCCGTGCCTCAGACGCAGCAGCAGGCTATTCCCCCGGCAGCGGATCAGACGACTGGGGCAGGAGAACAGAAACCGCAGACCGTCCCGCAGAAATAGATTTTAAACTGTCATCACCGCAGAAACGGAGATACAGTCAACGCTTTGTCATTCCGGACTTGATCCGGGATCCATATGTGCCGAGGTGGTGAAACTGGTAGACACGCTATCTTGAGGGGGTAGTGGGCACAACCCGTCCGGGTTCAAGTCCCGGCCTCGGCACCATTAATAAAAACGGGGGGTTAGCTGATTCATCGGTTAACCCTCTTTCACTTTTGAGGGTGCTTGGTCAACACTTTTCAAAAAGCCTTCCATTTGGTCAACAGCCTTCCGGCTGTCCTGGGAATCAACGGTATCATACCGAAGAAACATTTCCCCTGGGAGATATTATCACTGTTCGGGAAGCAAGGGTGCTGGTCACGTTTATCGAAGAAGAAAAAGGAAAAGCACCGGTAAAGAAAAAGAATCTGAAATTTAAGACATATCGCTGCGGCGGCAAGCTCAGAGATTTCACGCGAGAAGATGCCTATGACGCCAGAATCTGAAAGAGTCTTCGTTGATCGAATATTCTGATCTATTCGACCTTTGAAGACTTCGAGCCGGAAAAGCATGTTCAGTGTACCGACATTCTGGAAAAACTGTAGCGGTCAGGCACAACCCTCTTTATTTCTTCGCAGATCCTGAGAGAATTCTTTGCCATTTCAACAAACCAAATATCTTCAAAAAGCCGCTCACTTGCAAACAGGCGGTCGCGAAGATGAAAGAATTTATTGCCCGATTTACGATTGTTAATGAGAAAGAATCGACCATCAGTGGTTAAACACAAAAAAAAGCTCCCCCCATTGTGGGAGGAGCTTCTAAATGCAAAATGAAAATCAGAGTTTACAGCTTACGGACATTTTCCGCAGCCGGACCTTTGGCGCCTTTAACAACATCAAAACTTACGCGATCACCCTCGGCCAGTGATTTGAAACCATCTGCCTGGATTGCTGAATGATGCACGAAAACGTCCTTGCCGCCGTCCTCTTCGATGAAGCCAAACCCTTTTGAATCATTAAACCATTTAACTTTTCCTTCTGACATCTTTACCACTCCTTTGTATTGGGTTCCCACAGGGAACCATTTGAAATTTTGCCGAAACACTCGGCTGGCAGCCTGTTTTTGCCGAAACACCTATTTTTTCGTAATTCGGCAAAAACAAACATGCTCCACACATGAACTGATATTACCAGTAAATGATACTTTATGGAAAT
>JAPLJQ010000465.1 GCA_026388495.1 Deltaproteobacteria bacterium
TTCGTTGTGCCCACGCCTGGGCATGGGGGTTAGTGGTTGAGAAATTTTAAAAATCTACAATTATAATAACTGACTTCATGTAAGGAATTAATTGATGGTTCCCAAAGTGCATTCTATCCACTGCATTTTAAATTAGTGCGGTTTTGAATTTTGGCCGACATAAATGGAGTGGATTTTGCTATAGACGATCTTTAACCTCCAACGATGTTAAATGTATTTTTCATGCCTTTGTCCCAGTCGTCCCAAAGGTATGCGTCAACCTTTCCGTCGGCTATGATGCGAAAAGCGTATCGCACCTGCTCTTCATAAAATTCACAGAACGCTCCGGTCTTATTCATGTCGCCATTCATTTCGTAGGCCTCGGCCGGGCAGGGCGATCCGCAGAAATGCCGTATAGCGCAACGCCGGCATGGCTCGATGTTTTCAACTTTGCGGCCGGTTACCAAACGAAACGGTTCAGATTCGTGCACGGCGGAAATGTCGTCCGTGAACAGATTTCCGGCCCGGAAGCGATCCAATCCGATGAATTCGCTGCACGGGAACATATCGCCATTGGGGGCCAACGCAAAGAAGCACCGCCCGCCACCGCAGGGCGAGATGTCACACATCAGTCTACGCGCAGCCGGGGCAATGATGGCAAGCAGGATATTGGCGAAATTGCCGACCGGTAATCTGCGGCCGGTCTGCTGGTACAGTTCGTAGGTTCTATCCAGGGCTGATAGAAAGTACTTTGCCGCTTCTGTATCGCCGGGCTTCAGGCTGCGCGATGGAGAGAGCGTACAGCGAAGGATGTTCATAAGACACGTCGGGACCTCCTGCTCATGAAAGAAATCCACCAATCCGGTCAGGTGGCGCAAGTTTGCACTCGTGATGGTGCAGATGATACTCCACCCTTCATAGCCGTTAAGACGCCTCATGGCGGAAGTAACCTGCTTGAATGCACCCTGGCCGTCCCAGTTTTTTCGAGTACGATCAGCAATCTTCGCGGTTGGCGCGTCCAGTGAAAGCCCAATGCTCACATGGTGGCTCGTAAGGAACTCAACAGCCGCATCATCCAACAGCGTGGCATTGGTCTGGATGCCGAAAAGAAAGTCATTTTTGTATTCCTCGATTCCGGTAAAGACCGCATCGCGATTGAGCAAAGGCTCGGCCCCATGGAAGATGATTTGAGGCATGGAACCTTTGGGCATGGACTTGCGGAAGTATTGCTTGAGAATCTCAAGGGCCGCAAGCAGTTTCTCTACGGGCATATGCTCGCCCTCACGACGCATCTTTTCGGGGATATAACAGTAAGTGCAGTTCATGTTGCACCGTTCGGTGGGGTTAAAATAGACGGCCGAGGGCGTAAGCCCGAACCGCAGACCATTCATTTCCACAGCGAATTGTTTCGTCTTTTTGGCATATGCCTTGGGCAAATCGCCTGACAATACATTGGCAAGTTTCTCGCGCCTCACCAGAGACCAGAAGGCCGTGTCCGGGTCTATAACGGCCATATATTCCGGGTGATCGATGTCAATGATTTGAAATGTAGGGCCGTTGCCCGTATTTGTGAAGCGGCCCCGTGAGGGGGCCGCCGCACCTGCAATGCCGTTGTTCTTCGGACCCACCATTATTTTACTTTCCTGTCCATCAGAATGTAATGGGAAAGCCCGGTCCCCTTGGCCTTACAGCCCTTGCGATACGCGATAACATCTTTTCTTGCTTTCTTTTCCTTCATGCTCACTCTCCTTTCCTGTTATTTATTCAAAAAAAAAGGGTTCCGACAGACAAATAGCGTCTGTCGGAACCCTTTACCATCGGATTCCATGTAATTTCGGTTTTCGCAGGTCTTCTGGCTCTCGGGTCGTAAGCTCTTCGCAGCCTTCCCGCCGAAGTTTACCCCGGCAGTGACTGGTCATTAACCATTGCGAAGAGCCTCGCCGATTACAGCGGCGGGTCCGCCACGGATTCACACCGTGTTCCGGTATGCTGAACCGATTTGCGTAACCCTCTACCTGCGAGCGGGGATAATGTCAAGCTTTTTCTATGGAGATATTTGACATTCACGTTTCTGTCCACCCGCCTGCCAGAAAAGGTCGAGTTCCGCGCCGGCGTGGGAGAATTGGAGGGTGTTTTGCTTTAACCCTTCCCAACGGTAATCGTTTCGGATGTGGAACCGAATCTGCTGCACGAGGCCTTGACTTCCAGGGTATCGCCGCCGACCGCATCAACCTTGTAGGTATAGGTAAA
>JAPLJQ010000478.1 GCA_026388495.1 Deltaproteobacteria bacterium
GAGGACATGCAGCCCGACCCCCTTCAGGAAAATACCCCGGATGATGGTAAGAAAATACCTCAAAGGGTTCAGATAAGTCAACCATTGAACGATGACGGGCATGTTGGCAATGGGAAACAGCAGGGAGAGAAGTTCGGCATCCGCCGTCTTCTCGGCGGGTTATTTCGAATTGACGGATATCAAAACGAGTAGACCGAGGAGCCAAAACCGGGCAGAAATTTTGGCATGAAAATGATCGGCGGTGTCGGTAGATCGTTATATATATCATATATTTAAGTTAGTTCTATGCATAGAACTGCCCTTTGATTTCTCCTTCTGTGTCGTCTCAGTTGAAGGGAATACGGTAAAACCACCGGTGTTTTTGAAATGCCCTTGCCATTTTGGAATGACTACCGATCATTGAAGTCAATACGAGAAGTTGACGAGTTTCTGCAGCATACTTCACCCCGTACTGCTCAACCAAAAAGACATGTGCTGGCTGTTGTCTCCACCTACTTATCAACACAACCGAGCACTGATGGGAGATGATAATTATCGATTGAAATGTTCACCTCAACTGATAGATAGGATAATCCTTCCCGAAGTTGATGATGAGCGGCGTCTGTTCGTGACCAATGTCCTTTGAGATGTTCGTCGTCATCTTCTTGGAGTACTCACCCAATCCCACAATGCTAACCTTGCCCTCTTTATTCTTGGCGGCCTGCCTATTGTTGTTCAGTCCATCCAGCAGAGTGTAAGTGAAAAGACCGTTGTCCTTGTAGCCGTCCATCGCCACCTGCCTGTCACTGGCTGATGCATAAATATGAAGTCCCATCTTTTTGGCAAGCACTGACATTCGGGCATCGTAGAGGCCGCTAACGATAGTGTCAACCCCGCCAGCATGACAAGTATCAAAGATAAAGAGCTGAAAGAGCGACTTGATCTTCTTGGACATCTCCACAATCTCATTGGAGCTGATCATGCTGTTATCACTCACGCTGCCATTATAATCATGAGTGAGCATGTAATACTGGTTCTGTAACAGCACGCCGTGACCAGCGACAAAGAGGATAAAACTATCGTTCGGTTTAATCTTCTGAGAAAGTTCATTGATTTTGTAAGAGATGTTAGTCTTTGTGGCCTCTTTGTCTGTCAGGAGTACATAGTGGATGTTCTGGGGCTTATATAGTGTAGCGGACTGTGCTTTAAGTCTCTCTTCAATGTCCTTTGCATCCTTAACGGCATATTTAAGATTGACCGCATTATCCTTATACTGGTCAATGCCAACGGCAAGAATATAGAGATGGGGGTCTTCCTGTTTGATCTTTGAATTAAAATTAACGGTCTTCATGTAGCTCTGGACGGTGTTGCTGTTGTTAAAGGCCGCTACACTGACCTCGTTCTCTCCGGGGATGGCTTCCACATCCCTACAGTCTTCAAAGACCTCCCCTTTGGACTTGCTGGCTGTTGGAATAGAGCCCAGCTTTTCTATAATTGCTACGCTGCGCATATCCTCATGGATAGACTTGCTGTCTAAGGATGCGAGTTGCTTTTTGTCGGAACCTGACCTTGACATTTCTTTATAATACCCGTCCGACTGGATCAGCTTGCCGTTATGAAAAAGGCGGACCTCGCCGATTCCACCGCCGGTGCTTTTTACCTGATAGCAGACTTTAACTTTGGGCTGGTCGGTATCGCTTATCTTTGAAGCAAATTCAACTACAGGAGGTGGACTCTTAATGGCATCCTGCATGGTAATGGTCACTAAGCCGCTTATATCTTCGCCGCGCAGTTTGGCAGCAACAATGTCCGGACGGTAGAAGACGTCGTAGAACTGATCGATTGTGTAATCCTTCCCCTCAAATTTAACGTTAAGATACTGGGCACCTTTCTCGGATGAGTTGTAGTAGCCTTTCGACGTTATCGCCACCCACTCGCCGTTTTCAAAACTTACCATTGTAGCAATTTCCTCAGAAGTCGAAAAATCCCATAATCTGGTTGAGGCATCGCCACCGGAAAGAATGAATTTACCATTTGGGGAAAGTGCTAATGACCACACTCTGTTCATACCCGAGTGTGCTTCTATAGATTTTACGGCAACTCCCGCTGAGAGATCCCACACTTTAATAAATCCATCGGATGCTCCGCCAGACAAGGCATATCTGCCGTCCGGAGAAAAGACCACCGAACCGATGCCGGCCCTGCCCCACTCATGTGCTTTGAATGTTTTCAAAAGGTCGAGTGAAGGAACCGTCCAAAGCCTCAAGTTGCCATCATTGCCTCCGGAAAGGGCATATTGCCCATTCGGCGAAAATGCTACAGCTCTCATGTGATGAAGAGAACCGCCTTCACTGACCGTGCGAATCTCTCTTCCGGATGCAACGTCCCATAAGGTCAGCCTAGACTGCAGCTGTGCACATAATGCATATCTCTTATCCGGTGAGATCGCCACTGCCAATGGCCCAAGCTCGTTGAAACCGCCCAGCCAGGGGCCTCTAAACTCCTGTACTCTATTACCAGACTTCATGTCCCATAATATCATGTGCGCTGGCAGCGGTTTTATACGTCCACTCTGCCACCCACCGGTGAGTACAGATCGGTTATCAGAAGCGACGGCAATCAAACGCGTTCTTCTCGAAGCCCCGATATTTTTTATTTCGTTCCCTGTCGACAAATCCCAGATAGTGAGGCCGTTTCCGCCGCCGGCGATCCCGTATAATCCATCAGATGAAAAAGCTACTTTGAGACCTTCGTCGAGAGCATCTTTTGGCGCACTAAATTTCTTTATTAAACTTCCGGACGATATGTCCCATAATGCGGCAGTCCCATCGATACTACCGGTAAGGACGTATTTCCCATCCGTCGAAAAGGCAACTGACTCGACTAAGGGCGCTGACTGCCGCAGCTCCATTGACAGCTCAGAACTCCTTACGTGCAGCTGCGGAGTTGTTGCGCATGAACACAGAAAAATTGCAATACATACTGGGAGAATGATTCGATAAGCGGACATACGTTCTTTCTCTCTTTTACGTGGGACCGGCTTTTAGACAAACATTTTAATGCACGGAAAACGTTACTTTTAACTGAAAAATCATACTCTTGTCGATATACAATTTCAAGCAATTATTTGTTTGTTTTGTATGGACATATGCAGCTATCAGATTCAGCAATTAGCCGGCAAGACTTCTCTTCCGATAGCATCGTGACATAAGAGCCTTGCCTTTTGTCTTAAGAGTTACTTTTCTTTATTTCCGTTTGAAGTCATGGGTATTAAGCGCAGTTGGGATCATATCGATAACAGGAAGAACGATCGGATTCTACCTGAATAAAAAAATGCTGTCAAACATTTGCAGCTTTAAACCGGATTCAATGATCTTGACTGATCATCCCACCTCTCGCTTTGATTTTTAAGTCTGGTATATCATGTCTGTAAAGCTCCTTATCGAGGAAGCTGTCTTTATTGAAAACACATCCCGCTGCTGTCCCACATGCCGGGCAGAAAATATCCAAAGAAAAACATCTGCCACATATCTGTAGAGACGCACGGCCGTGCGTCTCTACGGCTACCCTATGATTAACCGACTCGTTAAGTCTATGACACTGCCCTTGTTATAAATAGTGTCGGAGCTCCGACGCTATTTAGGCTATTGATCTTATTAACGAATCACACGACCCTCAAAAAGTTTTGCCTTGATTCTTTTGGGGGGTGACACAGATTTATCAACGACTATTCTTCCCACTGTTTTTTGTTCTGTTTTTTGTTCTTGACGAGTAACATCACATGCGATATCATCCGAACCATGAGCAAGGCGGATAAACTTCTGGAACGTATGCGTAACAACCCGCAGGGCTGGCGGATCGAGGATGTCAAGACAGTTGCGGGCAGGTTCAAGATGTTGATGAGGGCGAAGGGCGGCAGTCACCACGTCTTCGGCTTTCCGTTCATTGACGAGGCGGTTTCCATCCCGGCGCACAATCCCATCAAAGCCGTGTATATTATCCGTTTTCTTGAATTGATAGACAAGATCAAAGAGGTATAACCTATGAAACCGAAGTTTACAGATTACTCTTTTGAGATCAAGCCTCTTGCCGCAGCAGAGGGCGGAGGTTTTTTGATCACTTTCCCCGATCTGCCCGGTTGCATGTCCGACGGGGAGACGCCGGAAGAGGCGATTTCAAACGGCAAAGACGCCTTTGACTGCTGGATGGACGCACAGGTTGAATGGGGCAGACCAATCCCGGCGCCTTTCTCTACCGGAATGCCCGGCAAGTTTGTTCAGCGTGTTCCAAAAAGCCTCCATGCAAAGCTCTCCGCTCTTGCAAAGCAGGAGGGCGTCAGCATCAATACGCTGGTACTGTCCTTCATCGCGGAAGGCGTTGGGATGGAGGAGGCGCATGGCCGACTTCATTCCCTGGATGGGGACACGATCTGATTCAATTTGATCAGGATGGAGTTTGCCACGCCAAGTGCGATACTCTTTTCCAGCCGTTTCCGGTTTGTCACGAACAGGTCGTCTCCGACGATCTGAACCTTTCCGCCCGAGGTCACCATCAAATCTTGCGTAATTGATAAAAGTTATCAAGCAAACATTTCAGGAAGACACAAATACCCCTAACTATTATCAGCAATAACGTCGCATATTTGTTAATAATCGTCAATTACAGAGCATAAGTAGGCAAGAACCTGATGATCCACAATTAATATACAATAATATGCTTGTCCGAGCTCATTTGAACGCTGATTGTACGAAATTACGATAATATGTATAAGAATTTATTTGCATGTGCCCGGTTTTGGCTGCTCGGGTGGATCAGTTTGTGGATAATCGCGGATGATGCCCCCATCACCATCTCACGCCCTCGCCGCTCATTTCCTTAGTCGAGCCGTTTCCTGAAGCGCCCGACGGCGCCGGCAAATACGACAATACCCAGGACGGCGAGGGCCGCAAACTCGGGCCAGAGGACATGCAGCCCGACCCCCTGCAGGAAAATACCCCGGATGATGGTAAGAAAATACCTCAAAGGGTTCAGATAAGTCAACCATTGAACGATGACGGGCATGTTGGCAATGGGAAACACAAAGCCACTGAGCATGAAAAAAG
>JAPLJQ010000055.1 GCA_026388495.1 Deltaproteobacteria bacterium
AACGACCACAGGACATTCTTCTTCACATTCGGGATGTTTTCTTTGCGCTTCATTGTCACCTTCAGGAAAAGATTAAGGCCCAGAGGATGTGGCCGAGAAGGAAAAGACAGAGATGGTAAATCCGTTTTTATGATACTTGAATAGCCAGAGATGTCAACGGTTTTCTCCCGTCACAAAGGCATCACGAAAGCCTTTCGCAAAAACCGATCCCAATACAGGCAGGGTGGGAAGGACCATCGCCATGCAACGCTCGCCGCCCAACGGTATGGTTTCTCTTGACAGAATTTGCATTTTAAGCCATTTATTCAAATATATAATAAAATCGTTAAGTCTTACCATCAGAACGGCGCCACGCAACGGGGGTTTTGCCATGAACACTTATGACATCTATGTTGGGGGAACTTTCAAAAAAACGGATGAGGTGTTGCAGGTTGTCAATCCCTATACCGGCCTGGTATTTGCTGAAACCTACCTTGGTGGTGAAAAAGACCTTGAGGCCGCCATTGTAAAAGCTCTGTCCGTTGAAAACGTCATGAGAGAACTGAGGTCATTCCAGCGTTATAAAATCCTTTGCCATATCTCAAAAGAAATAACCCGTAAGAAGGATCACCTGTCCAGCGTTCTGGCACAGGAAGCGGGCAAACCCCTCGTCTATGCAGCCGCCGAAATTGATCGTTCAGCCCAGACTTTCCTGATTGCGGCAGAGGAATCGAAAAGGCTCCCCAGAGAGTATATCAGCCTCGACTGGAGCCCCGCCGGTATAAACAGGGAAGGAATCGTTAAATATTTCCCCATCGGCCTGGTGGCCGGAATTTCTCCGTTTAACTTTCCGATGAACCTTGCAGCCCATAAAATTGCACCGGCCATGGCAGCGGGATGCCCCATCATATTAAAACCGGCATCCGCAACCCCCCTGTCGACACTTGAACTGGCCAAAATCGTGGACGAAACGCCGCTGCCGAAAGGGGCGTTGTCCATCATCCCCATGAGCAGATCAACGGGGGGAAAACTTGTGACGGATGAAAGATTCAAGTTGCTCACGTTTACAGGATCTCCCGAAGTCGGATGGCAGATGAAGAAACAGGCGGGCAAAAAAAAGGTGGTTCTTGAACTGGGAGGCAATGCCGGCGTCATCGTGACCGGGAGCGCCGACATCGATTTTGCCGTTAAAAGATGCCTCATCGGCGGTTTTGCATACTCCGGGCAGGTTTGTATTCATGCCCAGAGAATTTTCGTGGAAAAACCGGTTTTTGATGAATTTACAGAAAAATTTGTTGAGGGCGCGAAGAACTTGAAATCGGGCGATCCTCTGGATCCGAAAACGCAAATCTCCGTCATGATTGATGAACCAAACGCGAAGAGGGTTGAGACCTGGGTAAGGGAAGCCATTGACGGCGGCGCGAGGCTCCTCTGTGGCGGGAACAAAAACGGTCCGTTCTTCGAGCCCACCGTTCTGAGCCATACGGAAGCATCCATGAAGGTGAACTGCCTTGAAATTTTCGGACCTGTTGTCACGCTGGAACATTATGAGGACTTCCAGGAAGCCGTTCGGTCGGTAAACGACACGCCTTTCGGACTCCAGGCAGGGGTCTTTACAAACCGTCTGGACGAAATCAATATGGCGTTTGATCGATTGGATGTCGGAGGCGTCATCATTAATGACGTGCCGACATTCCGTGTTGACCACATGCCCTACGGAGGAATCAAAGATTCCGGCCTGGGTCGGGAAGGGGTCAAATATGCCATATACGACATGATGGAGCCGAAAATTCTTGTTCAGCCATCTTCTTATAATTAAGCGTGACAAAATCAACCTTGACTTAAAATCCCCTGTCATGTTAGTGACGACGCATATTTGAGACCGGTTAGGCATTGAGCTTCCTGCCTTTTTAAAGATTTCCAGGCCGAATGACGATTGTCCTGATTTATCCGGAACGAAAGAAGATGCGTGCAGTTGCGTTCATAGATGGCTACGCCGGGAAGAAAAAAATTGAAATGACAGCCAAGTCTAAAAGTTCTGCAGAAAAAAACGCCGCGAAACTCAAAAAATCATTTACCCCCGTGATTATTCCCGCGTGGTGTAAATCCTGCGGTATTTGCAGAGCCTTCTGTCCTAAAAAAGTGATCGGATGTGATGATACGGGGGCTCCCGTCATAGAAAAACCTGATGAATGCATTGGGTGCCGCTTCTGCGAACTGCACTGCCCGGATTTCGCCATTACGGTTCAAGAGCGCAACAGAGAAACGCAGGGAAATCGGTCATGACCGGCATGAGATCAAAAAAAAGAAGCCTGCTGATGCAGGGCAATGAAGCGATCGTTGAAGGCGCCATCGCTGCGGGATGCCGTTTTTTTGCCGGTTATCCCATCACACCCGCTTCAGAAATCAGTGAAAGATTTTCCGTCCGGATGCCCCAGGTTGACGGGGTGTTTATCCAGATGGAAGATGAAATCGCCAGTATGGGAGCCGTCATCGGCGCTTCCCTGGCCGGGGTCAAGAGCATGACGGCAACAAGCGGGCCGGGATTTTCCCTCATGTCCGAGAATATCGGATTTGCCTGCATGACAGAAGTCCCATGTGTTTTAGTCAATGTCATGCGGGGCGGTCCGAGCACCGGTCTTCCGACGCAGCCATCCCAGGGGGATGTCATGCAGGCCCGATGGGGAACGCACGGTGATCACCCCATTATCGTTTTAGCCGTTTCAACGGTGCGTGACTGCTTCGAAATAACCGTTGCGGCATTCAATCTGTCGGAAAAATACCGTGTTCCTGTGATCATTCTGTCCGACGAGGTCGTCGCCCATACCCGTGAAACCGTCACGCTGCCCACGGCCGGCAACATTGAAGTGGCCGACAGAATCAAGCCCGCCATGCCGCCCGAATGGTATGTCCCTTATGAGGATAGCAGCCTGGGAGTGCCGCCCATGGCGGCCTTCGGAGAAGGCTACCATCACCACGTCACGGGTCTCGCCCACGATGTCCGCGGTTTTCCCACACAGCGAACCGATGAGATAACGGCATTGATGAACCGGCTGTTCCGTAAAATTACCCAGGGCTTCCACGAGATTCAGATGGTTAAACCCTTTATGATGGACGACGCGGAAGTGGCAGTGATTGCCTATGGTTCTGTGGCCCGCTCGGCCCGTCAGGCAGTCACGGAAGCCCGACAGCTTGGTATCAATGCGGGACTGCTGCAGCTGATCACTCTTTTCCCGTTTCCCCGTCATCACGTCGAAGACGTTTTAAGCCGCTGCCGGGCGGTCCTTTTGCCGGAAATGAACATGGGACAGATCAGCCGGGAAGTAAAACGGGTTAATCAGACAGGTTCACGGGTAGAAAAATACAACCGTGTGGATGGCCAGTTGATTACGCCCGAAGAAATTTATGGCAAACTCATAAAAATGCGAACGTGAGAAAGCAGTAATGTCCGAAGAAGTCACCAGATTAACCCATAAATATCTGCGTCACGATAAAAAATTTCCTCACATATGGTGTCCCGGCTGCGGGAACGGCATTGTGCTGGGTGCTCTGATTCGAGCCATTGACCGATCCGGTTTGAAAAAGGACGATGTCGTTCTCGTATCCGGTATCGGATGTTCGGGCCGCATGACTGTATATGCGGACTTCAACACCCTGCATACGACCCATGGGCGCGCTTTGACGTTTGCGACGGGGATCAAACTTTCGAAGCCATCCCTTAAGGTGATTGTGATCATGGGCGATGGAGACGCCACCGCCATCGGCGGCAATCATTTTATTCATGCTGCACGACGCAATATGGATTTGACGGCGATCATCATCAACAACCATATTTACGGCATGACGGGAGGGCAACATTCGCCCACGACGCCGCCCGGATGTACCACGACGACCACCCCGTACGGGCAGATCGAAAGTGCGTTCAATATTTCGGAACTGGCAGCGGTTGCCGGAGCATCGTTTGTCGGTCGCGGCACGGTCTATCATGCTCAACTTCTCGACCGGCTGATCGAAAAAGCCATTCTGAAAAAAGGATTCAGTGTTGTAGAGGTTCTGTCAAACTGCCATGTTCAATTCGGAAGAAGAAACATGATGGGAAGCCCGGCAAAGATGCTGACGTGGTTGAAAGATTCTGCCATCCCCGTGGAGAAGGCGAAAGAACTGTCGCCTGAAGATTTAAAAGGAAGGACTACCATCGGTGTTCTCACGGACATCGAGAAGCCCTCCTATCTGGAAAATTATCAGAAGATGCGCGCGGGCATTAACGTTTCACGACAGAAGTGAGACGTTTTTTATACATACTCGTTTATTTTTGAGAGGTTGAAAAGGACGCAGGATGGAGAAGGAATATCGTCAGGAAATTCGACTTTGCGGATCCGGAGGTCAGGGGATTATCATGGCAGCCATTGTTCTGGCTGAAGCAGCCGGTGTTTATGACGGCAAGCATGTATGTCAGACCCAAAGCTACGGCCCTGAAGCCAGGGGTGGAACCTGCAAGGCGGATGTCGTCATCAGCAGTAAAGAGATTGATTATCCGAAAGCTTCAAGGCCATCCCTTCTGTTGGCCATGAATCAGGCGTCCTGCGACACCTACTTTCTGGATCTCAAGCCGGCGGGGCTATTGATTGTAGATAATACTCTGGTCAGAAAAGTGCCGATGGGCAGGGTGGCTGCCATTCCCTTTACCCAGATTGCACGACAGAATATCGGCAGAGAAATGGCATCCAACATGGTGGCTCTGGGGGCTTTCGGTTATCTATGCAAGGCTGTGTCTCTGGAAAGCCTTGAATCGGCGCTGATGGATCGGGTTCCCGAAGGAACACAGGAACTCAACCTGAAGGCGCTACGAGCGGGTATTAAAGCGGCAAAAGAACTGGATTTATGCGCACTGCCTCAATTCGTCGGGGACGATGACGAAGTCATGTAAAATTTAAAAGGGACTCTCGATCTCTCGGAGCCCCTTTTACATTATTTCTTTTACACGGACACAGATTAAACTGCTTACTTCTTATCGGGAGCGGGTGCTTCCTCTGCCTTCTTCTCTGCCTTCTTTGCCTTCTTTGCCTTCTTTGCCTTCTTTGCCTTCTTTGCCTTCTTCTCAGGAGCCTTCTTCTCTTCAACCTTCTTCTCGGGTTCAGCAGCCTTGGGGGCCGGAGCCTGAGCGAAGCAGAGGCCGGTCAGCGAAAGTGCAAAAAGGATAGAAACGATAATTGACATCAGCTTTTTCATTGTATCACCTCCCTCCGTTCAATTTGCCTCATAGTTTAGCAAGGACTATACCAGGATCATAATATTTATATTCTTATGTTATATTAATAACTTAATGAAGAGGCGGAGCAAAATATCCATTGCTCTTGAGGAAGTATTCCCCTTCCTTTGGGGAAATATTCCCTATTGTGTCTTTTCTCAATCATGGCCAGCGGTTGTAATGAGTCCTGGAATCATCAAATCGTCCGGCGGGAGGTTTCTC
>JAPLJQ010000370.1 GCA_026388495.1 Deltaproteobacteria bacterium
GATTTCCATTTTACTTGCTCCTGACAATTACAATGACATCATAAAAATTCAAAAACCCTGTCACTCCCGCGAAAGCCGGTACAGGATCAGATCATCCAGATCACTGCTCATACCGGAATACCTTCCCGCTGAATGGCTTCACGTAAGGGTACGTAACGATACCTGGGGCTGTTCCACTCCTGGCGGTTCCTCACAATGGAACTCAGAACATCGCCGGTTTCCAATTCGATTTCATAGATAAGATGCCTGATACGATCCGTGCGGGCTGAATCAACGGTGCCATCAACAAGAATGAGGAAATCCCAGTCGGAATCCGTTCGCGAATCCTGCCGCGCCCGCGACCCATACAGATAAATCTCCGCGTCGGGTTCGATCTCTCTGACTGCCGTTTTTACTCTTTTCAATAATTCCTGTTCCATGGCCTTTGTTTGCGAAGAAACCCCTTTTTTATTGTGCAATTATATGAAGTATAAGGAAAAGAGCTTTGTGTGTCAAGGGAGAATGACAAGACTGTTATGGAGAAGACGACTACCTGCAACAGGTATCGGCGGTGATCACGTAGAGCTTTTTCGGTTTTGAAGAATGGCTTCTTCCTTGCCGCTGCGTGATGGTTTTCGGGATATTGTGATAATATCTTCCAACGTTACTTCCGGGTGATGGTACCTCTCATACCGGGGAGTTCTCTTGCCATATTGTATTGCTTCTTTCGGGCACCATTGGATACAGGCGAGGCATTGTTCACAATGATGCAGCCATATGGGCTTACCCGCGTTCAGATCAATGTTTCCGCAAGGGCAGATTTTTTTACAGATGCTGCAGGTGTTACATTTATCATCGACCCAAAAACTCTTATCCATTGTAGGAATATATGGAAAAGAGAATTTATAAAACCAGGAAAACAGAATATTTTGCCATAGCGGACCTTTTTCAACAGGTCGTCGCTCTTTCTCAGCAATCATTGAAGAGATTTTATTAATCTTTTTCTTCGCGTCATTTATCCTCCGCATCCGTTTATCTTCCGGTCCAGGCCCACCCCAGGGTATGTAGTTGGATGGCATAAAAATATCAAACCCCGATGAGAGAAATAATCCTCTGGATTTCATGAGTTTCTTTAATTGCAGCAATGTGGCGGCAACCTGACCGGCATTGACGGCAAGGGCAAAGTAGTACTTGGATGTATCTATGGCTAAGGAATTGACGAAGGTAATAACCTGCTGTGGCAAACCCCATATATGGACGGGGAAGATGATGCCAATGGTGTCGGCCTGGCTCTGGATGGGATTACCGGTGGCCCACAGCATGGGAATGAGTTCGGCGTTACCAAGTTCGTTTGCCACAGTGCGGGCAGTCCAAAGGGAATTGCCCGTACCGGTATAGAAGAAGAGATCTGTTTTCATGATTAACTCCCGAGGAAGAATAAGAAAGTGATATGCATTCTATAGAAGGGTTGCGTTATGAGTCAATGTTAAAGTAATCTCAGATGAGATTGCAGGCCACAATAATACATTTATAAGCTCACAGTTTAAATTTGTATTGACAATATTTCTGCCCTGTAATACCATACCGCCATGAACTACATCCATCGTCAGATTGAATCTCAAGTGAGGGGTCTTGTGAATTCGTTTCCCAGCCTGGTCATTTCCGGTCCCAGGCAGTCGGGGAAGTCAACCCTTTTGATAAATACCCTTACCGACTATAAATACATCACACTCGATGATCCCCTGACCCGCGAGCGTGCCGCCGCCGACCCGCTCCTCTTTCTTGATACGGCGGGAGAAAAGGTCATCCTCGATGAGATTCAATGGGCGCCGCATCTGATGTCTTACATCAAGATGAATATCGACCGTCATCGGGAAAAGACCGGAACCTATGTGTTTACCGGATCACAACAGTTCACCCTGATCAAGAATCTGAGCGATTCTCTGGCCGGCCGCATCGCCCTCCTGGATCTGCTTCCCTTCTCCGTTGATGAAAAGAAGTCGGCGATACCCCTTGCAACCACCATAGATGCGTTTACCCATGCCGCTCTGAGGAGCTCCTATCCCGAATTGACAACCCACCCCGATCTGGATGCAGCATCATGGTATGGCTCTTATATTCAAACCTATTTGGAACGCGACGTTCGCAGTCTTTATAACATCGGGAACCTTCGCGACTTCCAACGTTTTCTCCAGCTTCTGGCCAGCCGGTGCGCACAGCTTCTTAACCTGTCGCAATTTGCCAATGATCTGGGCGTCAGCGTCCCGACCGTCAAAAGCTGGTTGTCCATCCTGGAAGCGGGGAGGATTATTTATCTGCTGTCGCCATACTATGCCAATCTCGGCAAGAGGGTGACGAAAACGCCAAAAGTTTATTTCCTCGATATCGGCCTGGCCTGCTATCTAACAGGGGTCAAAGACCGGGAGCACTTATTGAAGGGGCCGATGGCCGGGCCCCTCTTTGAGAATTTCTGCATCCAGGAGACGATTAAGCTCTTTTTTAACCGTGGCCGGAGGGCAAATCTCTATTATCTGCGAACCAACAACAATCTTGAAATAGACCTGCTGATAGAAGAATCCTTTCAGACCCTTATTCCCATCGAGTTCAAACTTAACAAAACGCCGAACCTGGCCATGGGGTCGAATATTGCAAGATTCAAAAAGCTGTTTTCCCGTTTTACAATCAGAGAAGGCAGGATTGTGTCGCTTACGGATCAAACCATACCCCTGAGCAGCGATATCACCGCGATCACACTGGACGACTACCTGCAACAGGTATCGGCGGTGATCACGTAGAGCTTGTCCGGGCGGGGCAATTGAAGCTCTCCGCAGTAACCTGCGGAGAATCTTCGATCCATAAGGAATAATAATGTTCCCCCCTCGCTCACCTTCAGCAAACGAAAGGAAAGGAAAAATATTTTGCGGCCGTGCGTGCCGGTCTTGATCATATCATTTTCAATTTTCCGGAAAAGGAGATATTGTAGGTCTGGTTTTTGATTGTCCTGCCGGGAGGGATCGAGATTGTCGACGGATGTCAGTATATGCCGGGATGTCTTCAGCATCTACACTGCCGGACACCGCCTTCGTGCTGAATTCATCCGGCCGCGTGTCAATGCAACAAAATCCGCCAGGCCTGCACTTGTCTTTCTCCACGAAGGGCTGGGCAGCATCGGTCAGTGGCGCGATTTTCCCGAAAAATTATGTGCTGCCACCGGCTGCCAGGCGCTGGTCTATGATCGCCGAGGTCATGGCGGGTCCGATCCCTTAACGGAACCGAGAAAACCCGACTATCTCCATGAGGAAGCCCTGATCAGCCTGCCTGCGATTTTGGAACAATGCGGGCTTGAAAAACACGTTTTGATAGGCCACAGCGATGGGGGTTCTATCGCACTCATCTTTGCAGGCGCCTATCCGCAAAGGGTCACCGGCATTGTTACGGAAGCGGCGCATGTCTTTGTGGAAGACATCACCGTGGAAGGCATCAAACGCGCCGTTGAAACCTATGAGACCACGGATTTAAAAAAACGTTTAACCCGGTTTCACGGTCACAATACAGAATTGATGTTCAGAGGCTGGGCGGACATCTGGCTTTCCCCCGATTTTCGAGACTGGAACATAGAGGAATATCCCCCGGATATCACGTGTCCCCTTCTCGTCATTCAGGGAAAAGATGATGAATACGGTACGCCTGCTCAGGTTGAAGCCATTGTCGGCAAAGCGGGGGGGCCGTCAAGGCGTATGCTGATTGATGACTGCGGACATGTTCCCCATCTGCAGGCAAGAGACAGGGTGTTTTCCGAGATGGTGAATTTTATCTCCGGGCTGGTTCAGGATTGAAACGGGCTTTCACATGATCGGATTTGCGTGTGGTGTCATGACGGGTCCTTCTTTTCCAGACGCAGCATGGATTGAGGAACAAGATAGTCCCTCGATTTTGCCACAACATATATCAGCATCCAGACATCATCCGGCGTCCTGTTTCCCCGCCGTCCCACAATCTTACCCACGCAGCCGTTAAAAGGATGACCGGGATGATCGATGACGACCATATCTCCTAAATCCATCTTCATTTTCTCCTGCTTCCGTCCTTTCAACATCTGCATCCCCATCTTCGGGTCTGTTACATAGAAGTAGCGCTCATCATAACGGCCTCCACGGGGCATTCCCGGGCGCAGAAACCGCAGCCGATGCAGGTTTTTTCATTTTCCACGAAGGGGTACCCGTGAGGGTCATCGGGCCCGGACGGGTCGGACAGGCCGAGACAACCGACAGGACAGGCGTCGATACAGATCCTGCAGGACATGCAGGTTTTCGTATCGAAACGGGGTTTTTCCCACGCCGATTTCTTTACCGTCGTACAGGGTATTCCGAAGGGATCTCTCACGGCCTCCACGGGGCAGACCCGTCCGCAGACGCCGCATTCGATACAAAGCGCTTTGTCGACCGTGTGAAGCGTCTTCTTTTCTCCGGATATCGCCTCCACAGGGCATACTCTCACGCAGGCGCCGCAACCGTTGCAGACTTCTGTGATTCTATAGGACATGGGTTCCCTCCAGGGAAAAAAATCACATATCGAGACCTTTTCAAAAGTCCGACACTTGTCATTTCGACCAAAGGGAGAAATCTTAAATTACATGAAATTATTAAGATTCCTCGTCGCTATCGCTCCTCGGAATGACACAACTTGGAGACATGCAGGTCTCATACTGTCATTCCGGACTTGATCCGGAATCCAGTCAACTGATCTTCAGGCATTCTTTATCCGGCCTGCCTGTCTCCGGGTTCCACCCGAATTGAGACCAGTAACCGGCCATCATCTTTTCGATGTCCGCCGTTCTGTCCCGGTTTGCCCCCTCTTTCTGGGGAGGTCTTCCGATGACCCGGTCGCTCACCTTGAAGGATTTTGGATCGATTCCATGCTTGATGTTGAAAAGCTGCTTTAAGGTCTGGATGCGCCCTCCGATCTCCATGTACTCCTCAGGCGTTTTGTTCCAGCCTGCGGCGGCATTCAGCCAGTCGAAAACGGGGATTCTTTTCGCACCCAGAAAGGTTCCAAAGAGGCAGACCCCGGCGCCGTTGACGACATTCATGAACTTGCTGCATGCTGCGGCTTTGATTGCCTTCTTTTCATCCGCTTCGTATTTCCTGTCTTTGAAATAGAGGAATTCTGCCCGCGGCAGTCCTGTGACTTTTTTCCAGAGCTGAAACATCTCGTAGTAGAGTTGCGCGCCCATGGTATGCCTGCCGGGTGTCGCTTCGACGGAGTAGTGGAGATTGAAACCGGGATCGTTTCTCCCGTCGTGCATGGGGAGTTCCTGCCCCCCGGCGTGCATGGCGGACCGGCCGGCGTCTTTCCCGATCCTCCGGGCCGCCGCTTTCGAACCGTCCGCCAGAATATCGCCGATTCCCTCGCGCCGGACCATCTTTTCAATGAGAGAAACAATGGCAGGGGTGTTGCCCCAGGTGAGTTCGAGGCCGTCCGTGTCCTCTTTCGTCAGGATGCCCGCTTCATAACATTCGATGGCAAAGGCAGCCGTACCGCCCGCGGAGATTGTGTCCATGCCTGCCCGGTTCAAAAGTTCGTTGAGATAGAAAAGGCTGTCCGGATCACGGTTCATGCACAGCCCCCCTAAAGCGAGGACGGATTCGTACTCGGGTTTGTGCGTCTCTTTGTATTTTCCCTTTGTTGCGCAGATGCCACCGCAGCCTAACGGGCAGGAATAGCAGTGATATTTGACCTTTTCAGACTGTCTGACGGCGTCGGGGTTGACGGACAGGGACTTTTCAATCCCCCAGTCCGCGCTGCTCCCCTTCCAGTTCTTGATCGGAGCGTCGCCCATCTCCACGGACATCTGGTTCATGCTCCCCGTGCCCCATTTTTTCAGCAGGATCTTGTAGAGCAGACCGTCTTGTGCCATCTGCGCGGGCAGCATCCTCATGAGAGTTCCCACGTATGCCGCCAGCGGCCCGGATAGGAATGGAGGTTGAAACTGGACCCACCGGTTGCACATGCAGCTCAACTGTTTGATCCCGTCGTGGTTGTGGACAGGAATGCGCTTTGCGCCGTCCAGGACGACGGCCTTGAGATTTTTGGAGCCCATGACGGCGCCGAGCCCTGACCGTGCAGCGATCCTGCCCCGGTCGTTGCAGATACCCGAGATGAGTGAGAGTTTTTCGCCCGCCGGCCCGATGACGGCGACCCGCGCACGGGTACCAAATTCCCCCGTCAGGATATCCTCAGCGTCCACCGTGTCTTTGCCCCACAGATGAGAGGCGTCGCGGAGTTCCGCTTTGCCGTTCTTTACATAGAGATAGAGGGGCGTTTCGCTGATTCCCCTGAAAAAAATGCCGTCATAACCGCACCGTTTGATGGCGGGAGAAAAGCTGCCTCCGCAGTTGGCATCGCCCCAGCCGCCGGTGAGGGGGGATTTACCCACGACCATCCACCGGCCGGAGAAGAGGCTTCCCGTGCCGGTCAGGAGTCCGGAA
>JAPLJQ010000366.1 GCA_026388495.1 Deltaproteobacteria bacterium
AACGTAAAAAGATTTCTTAAGTGGATAACCTAATAAAATTCTGTTAAAACCTCCCCTGGTCCATCCCGTCAAGGGAGGGGAATAGTTTAAGAGGAACCGGGGGAGTCAGTTTTATTGAGGAATGAATATTGACAGACGATTTTGTGCTGGGAATCTGGGACGGGCATGACGCCGGCGCCGCCCTTCTTGCGGGAAACCGGGTCCTTTTTGCCGTCAATGAGGAGAGGTTGAGCCGCAGAAAGCTGGAGGTCGGCTTTCCCCGGCAGTCCATCGAGGCCTGCCTGCAGTACGCCTCCGTTCTGCCATCCGCCGTTAAAATCATTGCCGCGTCGACGACGGATCCTGCCAAGACGCTGACCAGGCTGTTTCCGGGATTGAAAGAGGAATATTACCTGATCCGGCGGAGGAAGAAAGTGCCGGATACGTTCGACCCTCTCAAGAAATCGTTCAAATACCGTCTCACCGAATGGCCGCCGAATCTCATCTCCGCATATCTCAGCCGTTCGTATTTCAACGGACAGTTGCACACCATGGGGTTTGCCGATTACACATTCTGCCTTGTGGATCATCATGCCGCTCACGCCATGGCGGCGGCATATTGCAGCGGTTTTTCCCAGTGTCTGGTCGTCACTCTGGACGGTGTCGGAGACGGGCTTTCCGGCTCTATCTGGGAACTCAGAGACCATCGCATGACCCTCGTCAAAAACCTGCCTGCAAAAATATCTTTCGGGATATTTTTTGAGCACGTCACCAATCTCATGAATATGAGAGAGCTGGAAGACGAGGGGAAGGTCATGGCCCTGGCAAATTACGCCTATCCCATTTCGGATGATGAAAATCCCCTGATGAAGATCATGAGGACGGAGGGATTGGATGTCGTATCCGATTACACGTCCACTGCCATGTTCCGGGAGATGCAGAAGATTCTCTGGCGCTATCCTTCCGAACAGTTTGCTTTTATGGCCCAGCGCGTCCTGGAAAAAAACGTCGTCGCCCTTGTTGAGGAAGCGCTTAAAAGGACGGGCATGAGAAATATAGCGGCGGCGGGGGGCGTTTTTTCCAATGTCAAGATGAACATGAAGATTGCCGCTCTTTCCGGCGTGGATCGTATCTTTGTCTTTCCCCATATGGGAGACGGGGGCCTGGCGCTGGGTGCGGCGATGGCGGCAAACCGTGAACAAAAAGGCGTTACTTCATACCGGCTGAATGATCTTTACCTGGGCCCCGCTTTCAGCCGCGAGGGTGTCCTGACGGCTGCAAACTCTAACGATACGGAAGATGAATTTTCAAAAAGTACCGGGGATTCAACGGTGTCGGTAAAAGATGCGGCACGGGAGCCGGGCGATGACGGAATGCGGGTATGCAAACGGTCCGGAGATATCCGGTACTGCCCGGTGGAGAATGTGCCGGAAAAAGCGGCAAGGCTGATTCTTGGTGGGGAGATTATCCTGTGGTTCCAGGGAAGGATGGAAATCGGCCCGCGGGCCCTCGGCAACCGCAGCATCCTTGCCAGGCCGGATGGCCGGCTGATCAAGGACCGCCTGAATCTCCTCTTGAAGAAAAGGGTCTGGTATCAGCCTTTCTGCCCCAGTATGCTCCTTGAAGAAGCCCCGGTGCTCCTCGATCTGGACAGGCAGGATATCCGGGACAACCGTTTCATGACCATGGCCTTCAGGGTTCTGGACGAACATCTCAAGACCATGGAAGGGGTGATCAACATCGACGGCACCTGCCGGCCCCATTTTGTCGGGGATGAAAATCCGCTCTTCAGGGAACTTCTGGTTCATGTAAAAAATGATACGGGTTCCGGGGTCGTTCTTAATACAAGTTTCAACATACACGGAGAGCCCCTTGTCTGCTCCCCCGGAGAGGCTGTGGACGTGCTGAAGAGGACGGGTATTCGCTATCTTTTTATGGAGGATATGCTCATTGAAAACCTTCATCCGAAAAATCTATGAAAGCCGTTTTTACCCGGCGGGCTTGTGCATCATGTATCTTGTCCTGGCCGGCGCCTTCATCTATGTCGTCGATTATTATCCCAAAGGGGAGATTGCAAACCATCTGAAAAGCTGGGTTCCCTGGAATCTCAGAGCTAATTTTATTTTTCTGATTATCGGAATTGTACTCTGTTGGGGGGATATCGTGGCGTCGTTCAGAGAGCTCCGGGCACGAGAAAACGCAGGCGATATTTCTTATTTCCGTCGGAATTACAAGGGACTTCTCCTGATTGCCCTGGTCCTGTCGGCCTTTGTCATAACCTCCTTTGTCGCTCCCCGCGTCCATCGCATCTACTACGATGAGGATATCTATGCCAGCATGGGCCAGGTGATTGCCCATACCGGCCAGACCGGGATGTGTGATTTCGGAACGCTTGATTACGGTCAATACGACGCCACCGCCCTGTCATACTATAAGGAGCCGAGCGGCTGGCCTTTTCTGATGAGCATTGTCTTTCAACTGTTCGGTACAGACGAACTCTATGCCTTTTTCCTCAATAATGTGATTTTTACCGCCGGTGTCCTCGTTGTTTTTTTTATAACGCGAGTCATCTCCGGCGGTTTCTTCCCCTCGTTTCTGGCAGCCCTCGTTTTTGCCCTCGTTCCGCATAATCTGATCTGGT
>JAPLJQ010000209.1 GCA_026388495.1 Deltaproteobacteria bacterium
CCCGATATAAATTAACGATCACAAAAACGGAAACGCGTTTGAAATTGAAGGCAGATCAAACACCAGAACTCGATGCGCGGGTCGAAGTGTTTGCCAGACAAATTGAACACAAAATGCGTCCATATTATGGTGAAACGCTTCGTGGAGAATTTAGTTTATTAAATATGGAGTGTTTGTATTTGCCATTACACAAAGATAATGGGAAAAAAGTATTATTGTTTCAAGAAATCCCGTTTGAAATGAAAGAACTTGGTGAAAAACAATGAAGGAAATAGATCGGAAGAGTCTTTACCGAGGCAGGTCAGAATGTTTTGCTAAAAAACTCATACTTTTAAGAAAGGTCCGTTACCAGGTCACGGGATTTTTCAAGACCTGAAAAAATACGGTTTTGCATACATTTTATGTCTGCCTTTGTCAAGACTTTTTTGGAAATTTAGTCAAATGATTTCTTTATGTTATGTCATTTATGACATACATATGAATAAATTATAAATGCTCAATCAACGGGACAAGAATAGCTTGACGGCGAGATCAAGTCTGCCCCCTCATGACTGCAAAATAAAAGCCCCGCCTGTTACGGTGGGGCTTAACGGCAAGAAAGTAAACATCGTCATTCCGTTACTTTTTCAACTTTTCCAATTCCTTGACCAGGTCTTCGAAAGGTGGCCTCTTGTTAATATCATGAACATCAATATAACGAATGCTCCCTTTTTTGTCGATGATAAAAAGGGCTCTTTCCGTCGTTCCGTCGGATCGAAGAACGCCATAAGCGGCAGCCGCCTTTCCGTGGGGCCAGAAATCGGAAAGGACAGGAAACCATAAAGTTCCCATCTGATTTGTCCAGGAAAAGAGGGTTGGGATGTTATCCACTGTAATTCCGAGGAGAACAGCATCGTATTGATTGAATATGTCTTTCACAATATTGTAACCGGGCCACTGGTCGGAACAGACGGGTGTCCATGCGGCAGGCACAAATGAGAGGACAATGTTCTTTTTGCCAAGATACTGCTTCAGGGAAACCCTCTCTCCCGAAACGGCGGGCAGTGTGAAGCTGGGGGCTTGGTCTCCCACCTTAACCTTTAAGACACTGTCATGCGATTTGAGTACGCCCGGATTAAAAATATTATTCTTGTAAGCATCCGAGAGCCCGTACGCCAATTGACCATAAGAAAAAATGGTAAAAGCGGCGCCGATAAAAACCAGCATAATGTTGCGATATGTTTTCATGGAAATTCTCCTACTGCAATCCCGACAGTTTGATCACGGTTGCCAGAAATTGATCCGCGCTTTCAAAAGCGCCAAGCTTGGAGTAAAAAATCTGGTGAGAACCGTCGGGGTTTAATTTTATACCGATAAAATATGGTGTCCTCACCTCTCCCACCTGTTTATGGATGACATAATCCCCATCGGCAAAAAGGGGAAAGGGGACACTGTATCTTGTCCTGAATAACCCCACTTCATAGAGGGAGTTTCCCACCCCGATGCCAATCATCTTGATTTTATCTTTCAATGCCGGGTTTTGTTTAATCTTCATATACAACTGGTTCACTTTGGGCGCTTCATTCTGGCAATACGGACAGTACATGCTGAAAATCTCTACGATGACAACTTTTGCCTTGATTTGCGGAATCCTGAAAGAACCGAAACTGAACAGACCCAGATAACTTTTTTCGGAAAAACTTCCCGGCATGGCAATCTTCATATCCGGAAGCTGGCCGCCCACCGCCGGCTCACCGGCTGCCCATGCGGGGGTACAAAATGCGATGGCAATCATCATCGCCACCGTGCAAACAATACTCCTCTTTATCATCACGGTACCTCCATTATACGATTTCTTTGACCGGAAGCACATTTCCTGTGCCCTGCTCTGTTCAACAATTTCCCTTACCGGGAAGCTCCGCAACCCTGGTGGGGCATCGCATGAGTTATTGGCTACCATGGAAACGCAAAAGATTCAAGATGCTCTCCCGATTGCTTATCACCAATAGCCTCTCTCCATACAATTTCTAATGAATTCTATAGATCTTTGCCGGCCGTCTTTGAAGTATTCATATAACTGCTTGCCGATGTCCGGATAGAGTGGAGAATGTTTCAGCTTATCAATGGGAAGCCAGACAACATCGAGGGAATGTGTGCTGTCAGGTCTGACTTTCGGTGTCCCATGAACCTCTTCTGCCGCAAAGACAATATGAAGGGTTTGCGGATGTCTTTTAGAAGCCGGCGCTTCCCCTACCAGGATGATGTCGCCGATATCCAGTTTAACGCCCAATTCGTTTTTCCATTCTTCCTTAATAGCCTCATGCAGGGGAATGTCCTTATCCACACCGCCGCCGGGTATGGAAAAAACTTCTTTCCCACCATAAATATATTTCATACATAAGATCTCATTTCCCTGCTCAAAGACTGCCGATACCCTGACTCTCATTTCTCCTCCTCTCCGTTCGCCCATGTTCCAAAACATTACCGGCGTTTACCGTGATAAAATTCCTCTGCCGCTTCCTGATACTTATTGTCACGCCTTCTGTCGATTCAGCAACACAGAGCAAACATCATAAATGCGCTTTTTCTTAACCTGCCATTTCTCCTGCCTTGACGAGATAAAATCCGGCTTCATAAACGCTGTTATATTATAACCTACATGTCTTTTTCAGAGAAGGATTATTTAGCGTAGATCGTTCTTGCTGTGACAGGTCGTCACGTTGAACGTTTTCAAAAACTGCAAGACATGAGCACCAGCCGAGCAGGCTGAAAAGCCTTTAGCGGAACTTACCTCGCTGCAGGTAAATGACTCCCCGTTGAAAAAAAGGGAAGTACTCGCAGTCTGGTGAACCCTCAGCGTTATGCTTCCTTACCCCTGCCCCGGCCTTTTTTTTCATCAATATCGCCGGGATACATCACGGCATCCTGACCACGTTCCCGGGTGCGTATGCGGATCACCTCTTCTACGGGATAAACAAAAATTAATCCATCACCCTGTTCACCCGTAACGGCGGATTTGAGGATGGCTTCTATCGTTTCCTCCAGGTTGCGGTCGCTCAGGATAATGTTGAGCTGTATCTTGGGCAGCATGTCCACCTGGTAGGTGCCGGCGCGGCCTGAGAGCTTAACGCCGCCCTGGCGGCCATGTCCCCGGATTTCAAACATATTCAAACCCACAATGCCGATTTCGAGGAGAGCGTCTTTGACATCATTGACCTTATCTTCACGAATAATGGCTTCGATTTTTTTCAGCATGGTAAAATCTCCAACGTGTAAAATTAGATTTTTTTAGTTTACGAATAGGCTCTCTCTCCGTGGGAGCTGATATCCAGCCCGACCTCCTCTTCCTTCGGGGTTACCCGCAGCCCTATGCTTAAGTCAAGCAGCTTTGCAACCACATAGGTGACCGAAAAACTAAAGACAATGGTGACCGCCACAGCCAGAAGCTGCACACCGATCAGCCCGGAATTGCCGAAAAACAGGCCGTTGGCGCCGCCGCTGTTAACGGCTGTCGTGGCAAACAGACCAGTAGCGATCATGCCCCAACTGCTGGCAATGCCATGACAGGCCCACACATCAAGGGACTCGTCCAGTTTACGTCTCTCCCGAAAACGCATGGTATAATAAGACAGAGGCGCGGCCACCGCGCCTATTGCCATAGCCGTCATGGGCGTTACAAAGCCCGAAGCCGGAGTCACGGCCGCCAGGCCTACCACCATCCCCGTGGCAATTCCCAAAGGGCTTGGTCGGCCATCCAGCCAGGAGAGAAGCATCCAGACCAGGCCGGCAGTCGCCGCGGAAGTGTTTGTGGTCAACAGGGCATTTACTGCCACACCGTTTGCTGCCAGGGCGCTGCCGGCGTTAAATCCGAACCAGC